>DASZPI010000201.1:0-17833 GCA_035550355.1 Pirellulales bacterium | reverse complement strand
CGGCCGAGCGGCACGTTCGCCTCGCTGCCGCGCTCCAGCCCTAGCGACATCGGAATGAGCGCAAAGAACGCCGCCAAGGCGGTCATTACGACCGGTCGAACACGAATCGATGCGGCTTTTTCGATCGCCTCGGTCGGCGGCAGTTGTTCGTCTACACGAATTCGTTGTGCGAAATCGACGAGCAGCACCGTATTCGAAACCACGATCCCGACCATGAAAATCACTCCGAGCATTGACTGCACGTCGAGCGCGGTGCGTGTAACAAACAGGACCAACACCACGCCAATGATGCCGATTGGCACGGCAAACAGAATCACCAGCGGGACAAGGTACGAGCGGAACAGCGCCACCATCAGAAAGTAGATCAGCAGCGACGCCAGGAGGAGTCCGATCGCCAGGTTGCGAAACGTATCTTGCATCCGCGAGTATTCGCCCGAAATCGTAAGGGTTGCCCCGGTGACGATCTGATGGTCGTGCGACGACGGATCGTACGGCGACCACGAGTTCTCGCCCGATGCTTTGCCGAACCGATCGAGCGCGGCATGCACGTCGTCGGCAACATGGCCCAAATCGCGGCCTTCCACGCCCATGCTCAGGTCAATCGTTTCTTGCAAGTTGGTGTGAGTGACCTCGGCGGGAATGGTGTTGCGACGCAACGATACGACGTTACTTAGCGGGATCGGCGCTGATTGCACCGGGCTGGTAATCGGAACGTTTAGCAGGGTGTGCAGCGACTTGATGTCGGCCTCGGGATATTGCACGCCGACGTAATACTGGTTGTGGCTGACCGGATCGATCCAGAAGTTCTTTTTATTGAATTGGATGCTGGAGTTCAGCGCCGCGACGACATTCCGCATTACGTCGGCCTGATTGAGTCCCAAATCCGCAGCCTTCAGCCGGTCCACTTCGACAACGTATTGCGGAAAATCGAGCCGCTGCAAAATGCGGCAATCGACGACGCCGGGTATGTGCATCACCTCGCGCTCGATGGCGACGGCAATCTCGCGGCCTTTGGCCAGGTCGTTGGCTTCGATGCGAATGTTGATCGGCGTTGACCGTCCCTCGTTCATCGCTCCACGGATCATGCCGCCGGCATCGAACGCAAACTCCAAATCGACGAAGTTCGCATCCTCGGCAAATCTGCGTCGCAGCGACGAGGTGTACTGCTGCGCCGATTTACCGCGCTGTTCGGTGAGCTGCACCCGGACGACGGTGTCCATGGGCCCCGCGTTGGGCGTGTAGGCGGCTGACCAGTCAGGGGTGACGCCAATCTCGCTAATGACCAGGTCAAGGTCGGTGCCAATTTCATCCTCGATCGCTCTTTCGACCGCCGCGATGCGCTCCTCAGTCACTTCGATCCGGGTGCCGGTTTTCGCGCGCACGAACATCTCGAACGCGCCGGCATCAACCTCGGGAAAGAACTCTCGCCGCAGTTGGCTGCCCACGACAACCACCACTAAGATCAACAACAGCAACGCTCCGCCGACGGTCCCGGCGCGGTGTTGCATCACCGTCTGCAGTTTTCTTGCATACCAGGCGATGGCCACGTCAATCGCATGTTCCCATTTGGCAAACAGTCGACCGGTACGCCCCTGCGCCAAAGGCTTGGCGGGATGCACGGCATCGGCCGATTTGCCGGTCGAGTCGTGTGCGCGCAGCCAGGCGGCACAGCGGGTCGGCACAAACGTAAGTGCCAGCACGAATGCCGCGATCATCGTGAAGCCCACGGCCATGGCCATGGGTCGAAACAGAAACGATCCCATGCCCGCCATCAGCGCCAGCGGCAACAACACAAGCAGCGTGCATAAGCTTGCCACAAGCTCGGGCAGCGCCACTTCGCTGGCGCCGATGAAGGCTGCTTTTCTCGGAGACGTGCCTTGGCTGAGGTGACGGTGTGTGTTCTCAAGACAAACAATCGCGATGTCGACCAACGGACCAATGGCCAGCGACAGGCCGGCGAGCGTCATCACGTTGATCGTGTTGTTCGTAAAGTACAGGAACATGAGCGCCGTCAGCACCGAGATCGGTATCGTCAGCACGGCGATTGCCATCATCCGCCACTGGCCCAAAAACACTAGGATCACCAGCGAGCACAACAACGCCCCGAGTACTCCTTCCTGCACCAGGCTGCGGATCGACTGCCGCACGTAAACCGATTGGTCCATGACGGCGTGCAGGTCGATGTCCGGGCGCGAAAGGCGCGCTTTCATGCTCGGCAGTGCCTGCCTTAAATGGTCGACAACCTCCAGCGTGCTCGAACCGGTCTGACGGTACACGGGAATGTAGACTTGCCGCCGACCATCAACGCGCACGATGTTCGTTTGGATGAGCGCCGAGTCTTTGACCGTTGCCACATCGCGCAGGTAGGCGGCATTTCCGTGTGTGGTACGCAATGGAATATCGCCCATGTTTTCGACGCGCTTGAACATCGAGTTCGAGCCGATCGCGTAGTCGGTGGTGCCGAATTTCGCGTCGCCGGTGGGCAGGAACAGGTTGTACTCGTCGATTGCGCGCATGGCATCCAGCGGCGACAGTCCGCGGGCTTCGAGCTTCATCCGGTTCAAGTAGGCGATTACGGCGCGCAGCTTGCCGCCGTACACCACCGGCGCTACCGCGCCCGGCGAGCTCATGATCATGTTGCGCACTTCGTAACGACCGACGTCGTACAAAATCGCCTCCGATTCGTTTTTGCTATCGAGCGCAACGAGGCATGCGGGCACGACCGCCGTGGGGTCGAACGGCAGCACGACCGGCGGCAGCGTGCCGGGCGGCAGATTCGGGATCGCCGCCGAGGCCAACGAATTGACTTGCGTCAGCGCTCCGTTCGGATCAATGTCGCCTCGGTAGTAATTGCGGATGATGCTCGCGCCAACGATCGAGCGCGATTCCTGGCGCTCGGTGCCGGCGGCTTGTCCGGTCCAGCGCTCCATGCGGTTGGTAATGTCTTTTTCGACGTTCGAACTGGACATGCCACCGTAGAACGTCAGCACCTGCACCGCCGGGCTGTTGAACACCGGCAAAATGTCGATCGGCAGACGGCGTGCGCTGAGAATACCGAGCGCCACCAGCGTCAGCACCGCAACGGTTACCGCGTATGGGTTTTTGAGCGAGCCTCGAATCAAATGCTGCATGGTCAATAGCTCATTGCGTGCATTGAACACTCATTCACGCTACCAATCGCATTGCACGGGGCCGGTCATCGCTGCTTTGTCACGTCAACAGCAGTGCCGGCCTGCAACGGTCCAGTCGCATGGGTCACTACCAGGTCGTTCGCAGCGAGCCCCTGGAGCACTTCGACATGAATGCCGTCGTCGGCGCCGATCTGTACTTGGGTCGGGGCCAATTTCCCGTCGCGTACCAGGTACACGCTGGCGTTATGCTGAACGACTTTGCCATTGAGGCAATCCGACGGAACCGTCACAGCGCCCGGATCCGGAACGCCCAGATCGATGGTGGCGCTGCCGTACATACCGTCGCGCAGTACGTTGTCCGGATTCTTTAGGTCGATTTCTGTCCGCATGGTGCGGGTGTTCGCTGCCTCGAAGTCGGCTACGCGCGAAACGGTCCCATGGAACTCGCGGCCGGGCAGCGTATCGATTTTCAATACCGCTGCCTTGCCCGGGTGCACGAGCGGAACGTCCTGATCGGGCACCTGAACGACGACGCGCATCAGGTCGGTACGGGCGACCGCCAACAGCGGCTTGACGTCGCCCTGTTCGCCAGCGCGTATGAAGTCGCCCGGGTAGTACCGGCGTTGCGTAACCACCCCCTCAAAAGGAGCGCGCAACTGGGCGAAGGCCACCAGCACCTGCGTCTTCTCCATTGCCGCGGCGGCAACCTCGACATTGCTCGTCGCTTCGCCTACGTCGGCGTGTGCCTGTTGCACTCGCGCCTGGGCAGCATCGACCTGGGCCCGCGCACTGCTGAGGGCGGCTTCGGCCGAACGTACCGCCGCGTGGGCTGCGCCAAGTCGCTCCTGTTGTTCGTCGACCAGCTTCTCTTCGATCGACTTCAATTCGTAGAGCGCCTTGATGCGCTCGTATGCCTTCTGGCGATAGTCGCGCATCGAATTCGCCTTGGCCAGGTCCGCTTGGTTTTGCTGAACCGTTGCGCGACTGGCAGCCAGATCAGCCATCGCGGTCGTCACACGCGCCTTGGCCTGCTCGACCTTCGAGCGCGCGAGCGCTACATCGGCTTGATCGCCCTGCAATTGCTTCACAAGTTGTGGCACATCGATTTCGGCCAGCACTTGTCCAGCCTCGACATGATCGCCGATATCGACCGACTGGGTTTTGAGGTAGCCCGACACTTGGGCGAACAGCCGGGCGATGCCGAACGATTCGACGGTTGCCGGCTGCGTGGTCGATCGCGGCAACCCACCAGGTTTTGGATGGATGACTTCGACTCGCAGCCGTCGCTGCTCGGCATCCTTGCCCGCGGTTTTGGATTCGCCACCGATGAGCCGAAACTTTGGCAGCACGATGTAAAGGGCGACGCAAACCCCTAGTGCGACGACGACGAACAACAACCTGCGTCGGTTCACATTTCGACCCCGTCAGATAGCAACAAAAACGTCAGCAAATGCGGAAGGCAAGGCTGCGCAGTGGTATCGAGGGCAACTTGCATGCCATCCGGTGTCGCGTTCGCCGACAATCGAATCACGTGCCGCATGGAAGACTGTTTGTCGGGCGAGTGTTTGATCGGACTCGATGGCGAGCAAGCTGTTCAACCATCGAATACAATCGAACTTGTGATCACGATCCATCCTGCAGCCCGAACTATCATGCCGCGCTCCGCCGCCTTGTTATCGATGGCGCTCTTCGTCTGCGCCGTGTTGACCCTCGAAGCCGCCCCAGGTCAGCCAAAGCTCAACCTTCTCATCATCACGGTCGATGACATGAGCGCCGATTCGGTTGGCGCATTCGGCTGCAAGCTCGCGGATACCACCCCCGCAATCGACCGGCTCGCGCACATGGGCATGCGCTTCAACCGCGCGCACGTCTGCGTCGGCAACTGCATGCCGTCGCGGAACGTGATGTGGTCGGGCCTTTACCCGCACAACAACGGAGTTGAAGGGTTTTACCAGGTTGAGAACTCCAAGCACCTCCATCTGGCCGACCTGATGCAAAACGCCGGCTATTTCACGGCCATCCAGCACAAGGTTTCGCACTCGACGCCGTATTCGCCCTATCCCGCTTGGGACTTGGACCTCGACACAGAGCCGACCGGTAAGCGGCGCGATGCGAAAGCACCGCGCTCGTACGGCGAGGGGGTTTCCCAGGCGCTCGCCGCAGCACGCGAGCAGGACAAGCCATTCTGCCTCGTGATTAACGTGGCCGATCCGCACAAGCCGTTCTACGCCGAAGGCAAGCGCGGCCAGACTGTGGCTGACAAGAACGTGCCAACGCGCGTCTTTTCAGCCGACCAGGTGCCGGTGCCCGGTTTCCTGTTCGACGATCCGGTCGTACGCGATGAACTGGCGCATTACTACTCCAGCGTGCGACGCGCCGACGACTGCGTTGCTGAAATCCTGGCGGCGCTGGATGCTTCGGGAAAACGAGATCAGACGTTGATCCTGTTTCTGTCGGATCACGGCATGCCGCTGCCGTTTGCGAAGACACAGCTTTATCACCACAGCACGCGCACGCCGTTGTTGTTGATCGTGCCCGGCGTGACGAAGCCCGGCGAGGTGGACAACGAGCACATGATTTCGGCCGTTGACTTGCTGCCGACGCTGCTGGAACTCACCGGCATCACACACGCTGGTGCAATGGACGGGCGGTCGTTCGCGCCGCTGCTGCAAGGCAAGCCGCAAACGGGTCGCGAGTTCGTGTTTAAGGAGCACAACGAGAATGCAGGTGGGTCGCGCGATCCGATGCGCGCCATCCAGGGCCGAGAATATCTCTACATCTTCAATCCGTGGTCGGATGGATCGCGCGTGATGGCCACCGCGACCACCGGCACGCGTACGTACCGGCGCATGGCGGAACTAGCCAAAACGGATCGTGCCCTGGAGGCCCGGCACGAACTATATCAGCACCGAGTGCCCGAGGAGTTGTATGACGTGCACAACGATCCTGATTGCCTGGTGAACCTGATCGCGGACAGTGCTCATGCCACGGCGCTTTCCGCGATGCGCGCACGGCTGGAGGAGTGGATGATCGCAACAGGTGACCCGATGCTCGATGTATTCCGGCGGAGGGACGACTCACTCGCTCGCGAGAGCTATGTTGCTGCGCAAGAGAGGGAAGCCGCAGCACGAAATGCTCGCGGAAAACGGAACCGGAAGAAAGCGATCGCCGACTGATCGCCGGCACCTGCTTGCGTTTGTGAGCATCTGCTTCTACAGCCAGTGCATCAACACGCAGCAGCCAGGGCTCACCAGTTTGCGTGGGCGGCCTCACGCAGAATCTGATCGTCCAACGCCTCGTCCGCCACCAACCGCTTCAGCCGCGCATTCTGCTTTTGAAGCTCCTGACGCTGACGCGCCATCTGCGGATCCATGCCGCCATACTTTGTCTGCCGCCCGTAGTACGTCTGCTCGCTGTTTTTCGGGACAGGGTCAACCGGCGACAACTCGAAAGCCTCTTCGCCCGCTGATTTACCACCCTCCACCCCCTGCTTATGATGGGTGACTGATCCCCTCATTTCTACGCGGTTCTAGTCATGGCCGTCGATTTTGCAACTGTCGTTAAGCAACTGACGGAAAGCGGCATCCTTGCGCCCGGCAAGCTCGACAACTTCGTGCCCCCGAAGGCACAGCCCAAGAGCGTCGAAGAATTGATCGCCGAATTGCTCAAAACTGGAAATCTAACTCAGTTCCAAGCCATCCAAGTAAAAGCAGGTAAAGCCAAGTCGCTGATCTTGGGCGAGTACACCCTGCTCGACAGGATCGGCGCGGGGGGCATGGGGCAAGTCTTCAAGGCTGTACATCGCCGCATGGATCGAACGGTGGCAATCAAAACGCTGCCGCCCTCCCTGACGAAAGATGCGTCGGCACTGGCGCGCTTCGAGCGCGAGGTTCGGGCTGCGGCCAAACTAAGCCATCCGAACATCGTTGCCGCCCACGATGCCGGCCAGGCCGGTGCCGCTCACTTCCTGGTCATGGAATATGTGGACGGCAAAGACCTCTCGGTCTTGGTCAAGCAGCATGGGCCGTTGCCCGTGAATAAAGCCGTCAACTACATCCTCCAAGCGGCGCGCGGGCTGGAATTCGCTCACGGCGAAGGGGTCGTCCACCGCGACGTCAAGCCGGCGAATCTGCTCTTGGACAAAAGAGGCGTCGTCAAGATTCTCGACATGGGGCTGGCCCGAATCGAGCAAGGTGGCGGCACAACTCAAGCGGAACTGACGGGTACCGGGGCGGTCATGGGGACCGTGGACTACATGGCGCCCGAGCAGGCGCTCAACACTAAACATGCCGATCAACGGGCCGATATCTACAGCCTTGGCATTTCGCTTTACTACCTGCTGGCGGGCAAGGCGGCCTACGGCGGCGACACGGTGATGGAAAAATTGCTGGCCCACCGCGAGCAGCCGATTCCATCGCTGCAAGCGGCTCAGGCGACGATTCCCGCGCAGCTCGACGCCGTTTTTAAGCAGATGGTCGCCAAAAAGATCGAAGATCGCTATCAGACGATGGGCGAAGTGATCGAAGCGCTGGAAGATCTGGGATTCGCGGGGCTTGGCTCATCGAGCAAGCTGGAGGCGGCGTCCGCAGTAAAACTTTCGGCCGAAGACCGTAAGAAGCTGACCAAAGGGGGAAAAAGCAAATCGCTGACCGCGGTCGTGACTTCGGAAAAGTCGAAGCGCTTTTTGGCCACGGTGGTCGGAGGCACGTTCATGACGATCGTCGCGCCGATCTTGGTGACTTTTCTGATCAAGCACTTGGAGAAGGATGACAAGCCGGCCGAGCCGCCGCCGGCGACAAGTGTTGCCTCGGTTGCAACCACTTCGTCGACGGCTCCGGTTGCTGCGGCTGGGAGTCAGCCGCAGACGGCTTCTTCAGCGTCATCGATAGCAAGCTCAACTGTTTCGTCGGCCAGCTTGAATGGCGAGCCGATCGACTTGATCGCTCGATTTGATCCGGCGCGTGACGACCCGGGCAGAACATGGAAGAAGGAAGGGGCAGCGCTGGTTGGCAAGGATATGCTCAAACTGTTCATGCCTGAACCGCCGCTCGAGGAATACGACCTGGATATGGAAATCGATCTCTCGAAGCGCAACGCCAAGGGACTTGCACTGAGTTTCATCAGCGGCGGTCAGCAACCCACGTTGGTAATGGATTATGATGGCGCCTGGATGATTTGCGACGTCGATCGTCAAAACAACCAAAGCGCGAAGAACCCGACGCGCGTTGAGGGGCTACCGTGGCCGGTGGGGGAACGCGTGCATGTCCGATTGAGCGTTCGTAACAACGGTGTTGGCGTGTTGCTTGGTGATAAGCCGATCATCGACTGGCACGGCAAGGCGTCACAATTGTCGGCTAGTCCCTACTACACGGACACAGGAAAAAAAGCCCCGGGGCAGACGTTTATCGCTTGCGGATCGGCGTTCACCATCCATCGCCTGACGCTGACGCCGCCTGCGCCGAGCGGCACGCCCAGAGCACAAGGGCAGTCTCCGACTTTGTCCGGCACTAGGCCCTGGGAATCGCCCGAGTTCCAGAAGTGGGTCGCCGAAACGCAAAAGCTGCCGGCCGAGGAACAAGCACAGGCGGTGAGTAAGAAACTGAAAGAACTCAACCCCGCCGAATTGGAAGAAATCAAAATAGTAAAGATCACACCATTCGGTGTGACTCACATCTCTGTCGATGTGCGATTTGTTTCCGATCTTTCACCGCTACGGGCATTTCCGCAACTCGACGATGTCCGACTCTGTTCTCGGGGAGGGAAGGGCCCGACAAACCTCGACCTTTCCCCCTTGCGCGGTCTGCTCATTTCCCATTTTCGTGCCGAAAATGTTGCAGTTTCCGACCTATCGCCGCTCACCGAATGCCAACGACTCGATGAGATCGACGTTCGCAGGACGAATGTGACCGCCACGGGAGTGGCGGCGTTCCAACGGTCGCTTCCGGGGTGCAAGATCCTGTGGGACGGTGCCGATGCGACCTCGCCGACGGTCAGTACTCCGCCCGCCGGCAAGCCCTGGGAAACGCCCGAGTTCCAGAAGTGGGTCGCCGAAACGCAAAAGCTTCCGGCCGAGGAACAAATCAAAGCGGTCTCCAAGCAACTCAAAGAACTCAACGTTTTGTTCGACGGCACGCTCGATAACTTAGAAAGCACACCCGGCGGTCCGAAGATCGTCGATGGTGTGGTGAAAGAAGTGGCGATCAACCTGGAGAAAGTAGAGGATTTCTCGCCGCTGCGCGGCTTCCCCGTTTTGGAATATTTGAAGCTCTCCGCTCGCCACGGACCCAATTTGGCGAATTTGCAGGGCCTGCCGATAAAAATCCTGCACTTCAAGAATTTAAATACCAAAGAAAGATGGCTGCAATCCGCCGACCTCTCCCCGCTGCACCAGTGTCCCAATCTCCGTTTAATTCGACTCGAGAACTTGTATTTTACGGCAGGCGCTTGGGGAAGTTTTACAAAACACCTGCCGCCAAATTGCAAGTACGAGAAGATATCACACGACGAGTCGACGAATGGTGCCGTCGAACCATCAAAGCCCTAGAAAACGCCCGAGTTCCAGAAGTGGGTCGCCGACGTGCAGAAACTTCCGGTCGATGAACGATGGAAAGCAATCGTCAAGAAATTACAGGAACTCAATCCCGGTCATGACGGCAAATCGTTCGGGAGTTACGCGTATGGTGAAAACACTTGGCCGCGCCGCAATTCACAACGATCCGGACGTTTTCGAAGAGTTACCGATTCAAACTTAAGTCGGTTGACGGCGACAGGCCGGTGGCGGAAGTTGAAAAAGCAACTTGCTTCGTCCGTGATGCCGCACCATGAGCCTGCCGCTTCAACCCTGGCAGGTCGCGTCCCAAGGCATTCGGTCCCGAGTGTGTGCGGGTCGCTGTGATCAAGACATGGTCCGGCGGAATGCCCGTCGCCTCGGTGATCCGTCGCCGGGCCTGCGCGCTGACCAAGGCGTGAAAGCCGATCACATTTCAGACCACAAGGGCGATCCGCCTGCTGCCGTCGTCGAGCACCATACAGCGCGCCTGCAATTCGTCGTGAATGTGCTGCGAGGGCTGCGGATCAAAACTTCCGAGAACCTCAAACCCAGTTGATGGGGTAATGTTGCTGGTTGCAGCGCCAGCGCGCAACGCGGCGGCGCTCAAGTCAGCAGACAGGAAGGCGAGGAGTTCCGATGAGGACTGACATGCCTGCCAACGTGCGGCACCACGCATTCATTGCAGATCTCGCTTGTGAAAAGGCGTGCGACTCCTCATTCTTCAGGAGGGGATCCGCATGCATGACTGGCTCGTGAATGCATCAAGGAGTCTAATTCGAGATCGCTTACTCTGTCGCGGCTATTGAAGCAAATCGCGGCAGTGTCACTCAGCCCAACCGCCGGCTTTAGACCAAATAACGACTGATTTGATTCGAACATTGCCGGATCGCTCCGTGTGCGGTAGAGAAATGCATCGGAGGTTAGCAACGAAATGAGCAGCGCTTTCATGCTGCCGCCTCGCTCGTGATAAGCGCGGTACGCGTCTTTAAGCACGGGTGCGTCATTGAGGGTTTCGTTGCGGCCCATCCAAAACCGGAAAGCGTGCCGGACGAAGACCTGTTCGGCACGCTTGCTTTCCGCGAGCTTTCGGATCATTTCCAGGGCGTCGACGACCTTGCCGTTGAGCGCGGGATCGCCGGAGTCGATGATTTCGCCCGTCGTATCCACCGGCTTTTCTAGTTCCGTCGTGCGATACAGGCCCGCGTGGTTATATCTTTCAAACGGCAACCCAAGCGGGTCCATCTTCTTGTGACACGTCCAGCAGTAGCTTTCCCTGGTGACGCGCATGCGCTCGCGCAAGGTGTGGTCGGGTTCATCGGGCAGCATCGCGTCGACGGTGATCGGCACGTCGGGAATGCCGCCTCCCAGCAGTCGTTCGCGAATCCATTTGCCGCGGCGAATGGCATGATTATCCATGGCATCGGAATGCGAAACGAGCCAGCTGGGGTGGGTCAGGATGCCGAGACGTTGACCTTCCGGAACCGTGGCGAGGATGCGATCGGGCTGCAGCGACCCCGTGCCAAAACTGCGCCGACTCACACGAGCGTAAATCGTCGGACCCGAGAGATCGGCCTCCGCGACGGCGTAATTTTCGTCAGTATCTTTTTTCTTCTTCTTTTCTGCCGATTTGTCCTTCGATACCGCTTCTTTTGCCGCGGCGGCAAAGGCTTGTGTCTCTTTGTCCGAGCGTCGCTCGCCAAAGAACAAATTGTCGGCCTTTGTCGCGACGACTTTATCCGTTGTGAGCAACTGCTTAAGAACATCCTTGTCTTCTTGCAAAATCAGTTCGATCAGGCATTCAGTGCTCGCGGCCTCCTCGAACATGGCTCGGTAGTATGAGTCTCCCCTGTTCCTGACGCCCGTTTCCGCCAGCGCTTTCCCGTCCTTGCAGATGTAGCCGCCCAGGTCGTAGTCGAAGTAATCGCGGAAGAATTGCAGCACGCGAGGCTTTCGAACGGCGTCGTCCGCCAGCATTCGCTCGACTTCGCGCCGCACGTCCTCCCGGGTCCGCATACGTCCGCCGATGATGGACTGCCGTAGTTCTTCATCCGGCCTGAGGTATCGCAGCGCGTGATTGACCGTCAGGCCCAATTCCCAGTCTTGAAGCATGACGCGACCGTGCTGGTCCGGCGTGCCTTGCTCGGCAAGTTCCGGTCGAAAGAGCGCATCGCGATCGAGGAAGACGGCTGACAAACCGAGCACGGCGCCGTTTTCTTTGCCGAGCTTCTCGATGGATTGTTTAAGGACCGCCAGGTATTTTTCGGATTCAACCGGCGTTGGCGGTCGGAAGGTGAGTGCTTCGAAAAGGTAGTCGGACGCAGCACGCAAGCGATTGTCCGCGGCGCCCGCTTCTTGCATCAGGTCATAGACGGGCGTCAGGGGACGCAGCACCTTGGAACTGTAGGCGATACTCGTAGGCAGGCCGCGAATATCACCCTGCATTTTGATTTTTTCGGCAACCAACGTAGGATCGTCCGCAACCTGCCACGGCTCCGCAATGCTCAGCGGACCGTACGCCATGTAGCGGATGATGTCCTCGGCAACGCTCATGATCTGCGTCGCTTCAGCGCTATTGACCGAGTACAAATCCGGATAGTTTTTCAACCCATGATTGCGGGCCGAGGCCAACACGGCGGGGACGCTCTTCACCGCCGTGGCATACGCCACCGTTCCGCCTTGCCAATAGGTGATGTTGTCCGTACCGAAATACAGTTTGAGTTCACCGCCGTGGTTGGTAGGAACAGCATCGCCGTGTGTGCGAAGCCCGGGATGTTTCGGATCGAACTCCGGTTCCGTATTAATCAATTCGTTCAGCCGCGTGATGTGCTCTTGCGGCGTCACGCGCCAGAGGCGCGCCGGAGACGAGGTCGGGCGAAGTTGGATGCCGGCCGGCAACGGTCCGAACAGCAGTTCGTGATCGACGAAATTGCCTTTGTTGGGATCGAAATGAGCTTGGAATCCCCCCTTGTCGTGCATGACGCGCGACAATTCGCCGACAATCCAGTCCGAAAACTGCAACCGACTAACGACGTTCGGCTGATCCGCATCCTTCGGCGGCATTTCCTTCAGGGTGACCTGCGCCCACACGCTTTTCCAAATGCCCGAGTTGACTTCATCCACGGGCCCCAGATCGTGGAGCGAAAGATTAGCTGCGGGCTCCGTCTTGCCGTGACAATCGACGCAGTGGCTCGCAAGAAACGGCCGGGCAAAGCCGTTAAAATCCTTGTCGATCTTTTCCCCGGGCGTGTAAGTCGCGCCGCTGACGGCGGACAACAAAGCCGCCACGATCAACCAAGCCGGAGCGGCAATTCCGACCCTGCTCATGCCAGGACTTCCTTGAGCGGCCCGGTCCCCGCGTCGAACTTTCGCGCCAACTGTTCGGTCATGTTGAATCGGTCGACGTTTTGACCCGCGGCGCGCAGCAGCGTCGTATAGAGTGCATTGATCGGTCGCGTGCCGTCCAACTGCGTGAAGCAACCGGTTTTGAAAATGCCCCCGCAGTTGCCCAGGAGCATAACAGGCCAAGTGGCGCCGTTCGTGTGCTGCTTATCGGCGTTGTTGCTCGTGTAGACGATCAGCGTGTTGTCCATCATCGTGCCGCTGCCTTCGGGCACGCGTTCTAAGGCTTGCATCATCTGCACCAGCATGCGGCTGTTATACTGTCGGATCTTGATCCAGATCGGATTGTCGGGCTGCGTCATGTGCCCCAAGTTGTGACCCTGCTGTTCGACGCCGATTCCTTTCCAGGCACCGAAGATCTCGCCGCGTCCCGACCCGATGGTCAGCGTATTGGTTACGCCCGACGCAAGCGCCGAGATGCCGAGCTCCAGCAGCACGTCGTGCCAATCGGTTTCGAATTTCGGCTTCGTGTACCGCTCGTCGACCGTTGGTGCGAACTTGCGTAGGTGGTCGGCAACGGTATCGAGGCGATCGCGCAGGCCGTTCATATCCCTGAACCCCTGGACGAACCGGCCGTAGCGATCCCCGTCCCCGGTCGGCAGCGATTGGCCCTTTTCGGCGGCCAATGTTTCGATCTGATTGAGCACGTTCGATCGCGCTTCGTGCCGCAGGCGGATGTCGCCAGTGGAGATGCCGCCATACAGCAACTGATAAAGATGGTTCGGATTGGAGTACATGAAGATCGGCTGCCCGGCGCCGCTGGCCGACAGCGTCGCAATCGTAGGCTTGGTCGTCATGTTCTCGATCGAGTCCATGCCGATGCACAAATGCGGCAGAAGAGTCTGAGGCAAAACCTTGCTCAGCTCATAATCGATGGTCGAGGCGCTGGGTGGCGTACCGTCGCCGCCGCGATAGCCCCCGAGCGCACCAAAGAAGGCGCTGTGCGACGGGCTGGTGTGCAGGCCGTGCAAACCGTTGATGATGTGCAATCGTTCCTTATACGGCTGGAGCGCCTCGATCGGCTCGGGCAATTTGGCCTTCGCCAGCGAACCGCTGCGGGTCATACCATCCGGAATACAAGTTGCCGGATCGAAACCCTGATTCTGCAAAAAGAAAACGATTCGCTTCGGCGTCGCGTTGCCGGCCGTCGCCGCCATGAGCGGTCGAGAATGAAGCGACAGACCGAATGCGGCACCGGAACCGACCGCCATCGCTTGTAGCAGTTCTCTACGGTTCAGCATGAGTGATCCTTGGGCGAATTGGCGAACCGTAGGCCCTCTTCAAGACCAGGCCACTAGAGGTCCGCGGGCGGGATAGTTAGGCGGGATAATAGGCCCTGATGCGCAAAGGCCTACGATTATTTGTAGACGCATCAGGCAATCGCCGCAACCAATTGGCTGATAGCAATTTGCGACGAACTGCGACATTTTGCCATTAACGTACTGCTGGTCGCGATGAGATATTGGCCGTGTGGTTGCTGAAATGCTTACCATGTCGTGACACACGGCACGGCGGGATTTGCATCCACGGAAGACGCACGACTTTTTCCGACTTTTTCACGGCGCACCGTATTTTGACCTTACGGGCGTCGCTGATGGCGAATGCGCTGCGATCAGCCTCAGTGTGTATGGTTGAAGGCGGGGGCGTTCGGGTTTCCGCTTGCAAGCAGGAACGCCAGCAAGTCGAGGATTTGCTCCTTGCTGAGGATGTTCAGTTGGCCGCTCGGCATGATCGACAGGGCCGACGGACTGCGCGCATCGATCGATTCCTTCGGCACTTTTTGTTCCTTCGGAGTAGGCAACGGCGTGAAGAGGGTGAGCGAATTCTGATCTTCGGCAAGCACATTGCCGTTGAGTATGGTGCCGTCGTCGAGCTCAAGCGTGACGGTGCGGTACTTCTCTTCGATGTTGCGCGAGGGCTCAAGAATTTCCCGGAGCACGGCTCCGGCCTCAGCTCGATATTTCTTGACGACTTCGTCGAGGCTCGGACCGATGGCGATGGCCGGAACGGCAGCGTGATGCGAGTGATGGCCGGCTGTATGCCCGGTCGGAGCGAGCGCGAAGTCGCCATTCCCCAGCTTATGGCATTGAGCGCAGGCCAGCGTCGTAAACAACATTTTGCCCTGAGCATAATTCCGCTGCTGACCTACTCGCTGCAAGTCGTTCTTGAAATCGTCGAATTTCCATTCGGTGATTTTCGTCGTCGTCTGCGGATTCTTCACCAAGAACGTCTTCAGGTCGTTCGTTACGAACAGTGTCCCGCGCATCAGCATGTGATGCCCCGGGAACGAACAGATGTACGGGTAGGCACCTTCCTGCGTGGGTGCCGTAAATTCGACGGTTTCTTCCTGGCCGTAATCGACGAGTTTGATCGACCAGAGGATGTCGTCGGTTTGGGGCACGAATCCGACCGAGAATCCGCTCGCGCCGAGCTCAATCGCCTTGAGTCCGACGTCGTCGGCCTTGCCGGGTTTGACGAGCATGATGTTGTGCGGCATGAAATCGACGTTGGCGAACGTGAGCTTCACTTTTTTGCCCGGCTTGACCGTCAACTCTTTAACGTCGTACATCATCCGTTCCGGCACGGTGGCGATGCGGATGGTCGTAAGTTCCGGCGTATCGCTGAGAACTCCCGACTTCTTCGCGGCAAGTTCCGGCGCTTCGGCGATGACTCCGCCGTGAATGCTCTTGTCCACGTTCGTCCAGAAATGCTTTACCGTGGCGGCCGCGATCCGGGCATGCGGCTCCGGCGACTGCAACAGTAACTGGTTCAACAAGCCCGGGTTCTTGACGTTATGCTGCTGGTGAACCCACAACGCTTCCAACAGATGGTGCGAGTCTTCCTTTTTCGTGGGATCGAATTGCTTCGTCCACTTCTTCACGGCGGCAATGACCTCCTCCGTGTCTCGCTCGCTCAATTCGACGCGAGTGCGATGACGGATCCCATCGACCGGTGATTTCAGATTGTCTAAGAGCGCTGGAATCGGCGCACCGTCGATCACGACCGGTGATTGCAAGGGACGGCCCTTCGCGGTCATTCGATAGATGCGACCGTGCACGTGGTCGCGATTCGGGTCGCGAATGTTATGCTGCATGTGTCCGATGATGACGTTATGCCAATCGCTGAAGTACAGCGAACCGTCCGGCGCAAAAATGGCGTCCGAGGGGCGAAAGTTTTTGTCGGCGCTCATCAGCAAGCCCTGTGATCGTTCTTCCGTCGTCGTGCCGTCTTCATTTTTCCTGATCGCGACGAGTTCGTCGCCTGCCGGCTCGCCCCATACGTTGCCCGTTTCGGGGTTGCGTTCAAGGTGGTAATGCTTGATGCCGAGAAAGCCGATGACGTTGCAGATCAGAAAGTCGCCTTGCATCGACTCCGGAAAGTGCGCACTGCTGACGACCTCGCAGGCGGTAACGGGCCGGACTTCCTTCTTGAGCAGTTCTTGCATCTTGAAGCCGGTCTTGTCGGGACGAACCTGATACGCGCGTCCGCCCGTGCCGTCGGTGGCGTAGTGATATCCCCAGTAGTCGAACGCGATCCCGTGCGGGTTCGGGGAGTTCGGTGCGTGCATCGAAATGGTGAATCGCCGCGGATCGAAACGATACATCGCGCTGGCCGACGATTGCAGCGACGGGCCCCACGGATGTTCGTGGTTGTGCATCATGAAGACGCCGCTTTGCCAGTAGATGCCGCCGTCGGGGCCGTAAATCAGATTGTTCGCGCCGTGATGCGTGTCGGATGAATCAACTCCTTGAAGCATCACGATACGAACGTCGGCCACGTCGTCGCCGTTCGTATCTTTGAGGAAAACGATTTCCGGAGCGCTGGTGACAATGACGCCGCTGTTCCAGAATTCGAAGCCGAGCGGGTTCTGCACCTTTGCAAACTCGGTCACGCGGTCGGCTCGGCCGTCCTGATCGTCGTCGTGCATGATCAGTAGCGCGTCGTTCATCGGCTTGAGGGGTTCCCAATTCGGATAGGTCGGCCAGACGGCGACCCAGAGCCGGCCCCGGCCGTCGAATTGCATTTGCACCGGATTGGCGAGTTCGGGAAACTTGGCTTCATCGGCGAACAGGCTCACTTCAAAACCTTCGGCGACGGCCATGTACTTGATGGCCTCTTCACCGCTGATGTAATTGAGCGAGCCTTCTTTCACGGCGCTCGAACTCTTGCTCTTTCCGCCGACGTTGGAGACGACCTCGACCGGGCGAGGCACTTGAGCGTCATCCACCTTCACATTGCTTCCGGTCGCTACGGCCCAGACGTGTGCGTCGCGATTCGCGGTCATCGCGTCGAGCATTGACAATTCATGCTGCAAGACCGTGGCGTTCGTCTGGTCGTCGGTGAAGGCCAACTTGGAACGCCCGCCCCAAATGTCGTTGCCGTCGCGGGCACGATAGCGATTATTCCAGTAAAGATCTTTGTCGAGGACGGCGGAACGCAACGGCTCCAGCGCCGACGTGGCGAGAACTTGCTTATCGAGCAGCGCCTGCGCGATGACTTCGGCCAAGCGGCGATCTCCTTCGTCGGACAGATGCACGCCGTTGATCGTCAGCGGAGCCTCGGCGTATTGAAACAGAAGTAAAGATGGATGGTACAGATCGACGAAGCCCACGCCGGTTTCTTGGGCCGCCGCTTCTGTTGCCTTTGTGTAGGCTTCGAGTTGAAGGTTGTGCGCCTTGCCGTCGGGAACGTTCGGATTGTGCGTATCTTCGTGGGCAATCGGACTGAACAACACGATCCGCGGGAAGTTCTT
>DASZPI010000200.1:0-2430 GCA_035550355.1 Pirellulales bacterium | reverse complement strand
ACGGTGCAGCCCGGCAGTGCGCATTCCTTTCAGTCGGCAGGGTTGTTTGCCAAGGTGTCGGGATATCTGAAAACGCAAAATGTCGACATCGGCTCGCATGTGAAGCGTGGCGACTTGCTCGCGGAAATTGATGTCCCCGAGCTGGTCCAAGAACTCGAACGCGACAAGGGAAACCTGCGGCAGGCCGAGGCCGAAGTCGTGCAGGCCGAAGCCCAGGTGGCGAGCGCCGTGTCGGAGCGGAAAGCGGTCGAAGCCTTAGTCGCTCAAACCGAGGCGAACGTCAAGCGCGCCGAATCGGACCGCAGTTTTCGGCACCGGCAGCACGAGCGCATCCGCGATTTGCACTCGCTCAAAAGCGTCGAAGAGCGGCTCGTGGACGAGCGGCTCGATCAGTTGAATGCCGCGATCGCTGCCGAGCTTGCGGCGCGCAGCGCGGTCGTCACTGCGCAGGAGCAGGCCGCGGCGGCCGAATCGCGGGTGGCGCGGGCCAAAGCCGATCTGAACGTGGCCAAGGCCAAGATCGACGTCATGCAAGCCGCGGTACACAAAACCGAGGTGCTGATCGGTTACACGAAAATCAAGTCGCCGTACGACGGCATCGTGACCGAGCGCAATTTTCATCCCGGGGCATTCATTCGCTCCGCCGATCAAGGCGAGCACAAACCGTTGTTGGCGGTCGATCGCACCGACCTGATGCGCGTCGTCGTTCAGGTTCCCGATCGCGACGTGCCGTTCACGCAGCCCGGCGATCCAGCACGCATCGTGTTCGATGCGCTGCCGTCGATGCCGTTCACCGGCGAGGTAGCGCGGGTGTCGGCGTTTGAAGATCCCGAATCGCGGACCATGCGCGTCGAAGTCGATGTGCCCAATGCGAAAGGCATTATTCGCGACGGCATGTACGGCCAGGCCGAAATCGAGCTCGAAGAAGCATCGCCCGGAGTCACGATTCCTTCGACGTGCATCGTCGGCAGCGTGATCGACGGCAAGGCGAAGGTGTACGTTATTGCCGGCGGCAAGGCGCATTTGGCCGACATTGCGACCGGCAAGGACACCGGCTCGCAAATCGAAGTACTTTCGGGCCTCGATACGAGTCAGCAAGTGGTAGTTAAGCCCCCCAGTGCGTTGATCGAAGGGATCGCGATCGATGCCGTCGCGGCACCGGCCAAGAGCTCGGGCCATTAGCCCGGATTTGCGCAACACCCCACCCCGGTATGTTTTCATCGCGGCATCGATTGCCGCACCGATTGCTCAATCGCCTCGCGGTTGTTGCACGACCATGGTTTGTGTTTGAGGTTTGATCCGCCATGAATGGTTTGATTCGAGCTTCGTTGAAGAATCCATACGCCGTGACGGTAATGGCCGCCGCGTTGGCGCTGCTCGGGTACCTGACGCTTGGGCGTATTCCGATCGACATTCTGCCGGTGTTCAAGAGTCCCGCGACGCAGACGCTGACGTTCTACCGCGGCATGCCGGCCGAAGACATGGAGAAGTCGATCACCAACCGCATGGAGCGCGGCACCGCGCAGGCCTCGGGCACCGCACGGCTGGAATCGCGCTCGATCCAGGGCGTGAGCGTCATCCGCAGCTACTTTCAACCCGACAGCGACCGTAGTGAATCGCTCACGCAGGTCAACGCGCTGGCAACGCTGGAAGTGCCGACGCTGCCTCCCGGCACCCTGCCGCCGGTGATCATGCCGTTCGACCCGACGGGAACCGTGCCGGTGTGCCTTGTGGCTTTGAACAGCCCCAGCCAGTCGGAACAGACGTTGTACGACGTCGCCCGCTACGACGTGCGGCCGATGGTGATGAGCAACCCCGGGGCGATCGCGCCGGTGGTGTTCGGCGGCAAGATCCGCGCGATCATGCTCTACCTCGATCGGATCCGCATGCAGGCCCGGCAACTCGCGCCGACCGACGTGATGAACGCGACCGACGCCTTCAATGTGTTCCTGCCCAACGGCAGCATCAAGCTCGGCGATTACGACTACGCGGTGGCCTCGAACTCGCTGTTCGAAAACGTCGGGAACATGGGCGACATCCCGCTGCGCAACCAGCTCGGCAATGCCGCCTACCTGGGCGATGTGGCGGAGGCGAAAGACTCGTCGTTCATTCAAACCAACGTGGTGCGCGTCGACGGCCGCCGCCAGGTTTACGTGCCGGTGTATCGACAGGCCGGCACCAGCACGCTCGATGTTGTCGACACGCTTCGCAAGTCGCTGCCCGATATCAAGGGGCGGCTCAGCAAGCCCGAGATCGACCTGGAAATCGTGATGGACCAATCGGTCTACGTTCGTAACTCGATTGTCGCGCTGGTACAGGAAGGGGTCCTGGGAGCGGCGCTTTGCTCGTTGGTGATTCTGCTGTTTCTTGGGCAGATTCGCATGACGATGATCGCGGTGCTTACCATTCCACTCTCCGTGCTGGGGGCGA
>DASZPI010000199.1:0-16500 GCA_035550355.1 Pirellulales bacterium | reverse complement strand
GCGGCGGTCGAACGACGGTTGCACGAAATTGCCCACTCGCTGCCGCCGGACATCAAGACCGAGGTGATCCGCAATCAGTCGCGGTTCATCGAGAACTCGATCGAAGAAGTGCGGATGCACCTGATGCTGGCCGCCGTGCTGGTGAGCCTGACCATCTTGCTGTTCATCCGCGATTGGCGGACCACAATCATCGCCACGCTGGCGATTCCCACGTCGATGGTCGCGACGTTTGCCTTCATGGACCTGATGGGCTTCACGCTGAACAACATCACCATGCTGGGCCTGATCCTGGCCGTGGGCATCGTGGTGGACGATGCCGTGGTGATTCACGAGAATATTTTCCGGCACATGGAAGAGTACGGCACGGGACCGCGCGAGGCGGCCAGTGCGGCGACCCGCGAAATTGCGCTGGCGGTGGTGGCCACCACGCTGTCGCTGATGGTGATCTTCGTGCCGATCGCGTTCATGCCGGGGCGCGTGGGGCGGTTCTTCAGCAGCTTTGGCATGGTCGTCGGCTTCAGCGTGCTGATGAGCATGTTCATCTCGTTCACCATGACCCCAGTGCTGTGCGCCACGTTTCTCAAAGTCGAAGCAGGGCATAAGAAAAGCAAAGACGGTTGGATTTATCGCATTATCGATCGCTCGTATGGCGCGATCCTCGGCTGGTCGCTGAGGCAGCGCTGGGCCATTGTGCTGCTCACCGTGGGGCTGATCTTCAGCATCCCCGCGTCGCTGGCGCTGGTCGGCAAAGATTTTGTCCCCCGCGACGATCAAAGCGAGTTCGAAGTCGCCATCACGCTGCCGGAAGGGTACACGCTCGACCGCGCCGACCGCGTGTTCAACGAAATCGAGCATCGGCTGCGCAGCCTGCGCGGCGTCACGCACACGTTTATCCTCATCGGCGATACCACGGGGCGCGTGACCAAGGGGCAGGGGGACGTGACGACCGGCACCATCTACGCCCGGATGATCGACCTTAGAGAACGCGAGTACACGCAATTCGACGTGATGGCCGAGGCCCGCAAGATTTTGGAAGATTATCCCGACCTGCGGGCCGCGGTGCAGGATGTGAGCGCGTTCCAGGCCAGCGGCTTCCGCCAGGTGATGGTCGACCTGAACCTGCGCGGCCCCGACATGGACAAGCTCGAACAGTACTCGAACCAGATCGCCGGCTGGATGCGCTCGCGGCGCGAGTATGTGGATGTCGATACCAGCCTGTCGCTGCGGAAACCCGAGCTGCGCATCCGTCCCGATCGCGAACGGGCTAGCGACCTGGGCGTGTCGATCGGCACGATCTCGTCGACCGCCGGCGTGCTGCTGGGTGGCGAGCCGGTTGGCAAGTACAAAGAGCTCGACGAGCAATACGACGTGTGGCTGCGTGCCGACCGCGATTACCGCGATGCTCCCGAGGCGGTCGCGGCACTCACGGTCCCTTCGACCAAGGACGGCATCGGCGAGGTGCGGCTGGCAAACGTCGTGCGCCTGGAAGAAGCCCACGGCCCCAACACGATCAACCGCTTCGGCCGGCAGCGGCAGGTGGTGATCTCGGCAAACCTCACCGGCATCTCGCTGGGCGAAGGCATCGGCCAGCTCGAAGACTACCTGCGGTCGCTCGACCTGCCGCAGGAGTATCGCTACGAGTTCATCGGCCAGGCCAAGACGCTCAAGGAATCGAATGCCGGGTTCATGCTGATCTTCGGCCTCAGCTTCCTGTTCATGTACATGATCCTGGCCGCGCAGTTCGAGAGCTTCGTGCATCCGATCACCATCTTGCTGGCGCTGCCGCTGACGGTGCCATTTGCGATGATCTCGCTGTGGCTGCTGCGCACGAACCTCGACATCTACGCGGTGTTCGGCCTGTTCATGCTGTTCGGCATCGTGAAGAAGAACGGCATCTTGCAGATCGACTACACGAACGTGCTCCGCGAGCGGGGCATGCAGCGCGACCAGGCGATCCTGGAGTCGAATCACACCCGGCTGCGGCCGATCCTGATGACCACCGTGATGCTCGTGGCGGCCATGGTGCCGATGGCGATGGGCCGCGGCCCGGGCGCCGCCTCGCGGGCCGGCATGGCCAAGGTGATCATCGGCGGCCAGGGCTTGAGCCTTTTGCTGACGCTGCTCGTCACGCCGGTGGCCTATTCGCTATGGGACGACCTGACGAAGCTGCCGGGCAAACTATTCGGCCGGCGACGACGGGCTCAAAAATCCGAACCGCTGCCCGAACCTGAAGCGACCGTGGCCGATCTAATCCCTCTGAACACCCCGCATATCCGGCCACTGCCGCACGCCGCGGCGATGGTCGATCTGGTGCGCTCGCAGGCCTGAGGCCGAGACCGTCCGGCGCCTTGTGAGCTTCTGGCGGGGCCGTTATTCTAGCGGTTTCCCATCATTCAGGAGCGATTCGACCGATGCGGCATGTGCTGTCGGCCACCGTGCAAAACGTTCCCGGGGTGCTCGCGCACATTTCCGGCATGCTCGCCTCGCGCGGCTACAACATCGACAGCCTCGCCGTCGGCGCCACCGAGCAACCCGACTTGTCGCGAATGACGTTCGTCGTCGTCGGCGACGACAACGTGCTCGAGCAGGTCGGCAAGCAGTTGCAGAAGATCGTCACCGTGGTCGACGTGCAGGACATCAGCTCGCAGGATTACGTCGAGCGCGACCTGATGCTGATCAAGGTGACCGCCGCCCACGGCGGACAGCGGAGCGAAGTCCGCGAACTGGTCGAAATCTTCCGCGGCCGCGTGGTCGACATCGGCAGGGACGAAATGATGATCGAGATTTCGGGCACCGAGCGAAAGATCGAAGCCTTTATCGACCTGATGCGTCCGTTCGGCATCAAGGAACTGGTGCGCACCGGCCGCATCGCCATGGTCCGCAGCGGCGGACGGGTGACGGCCCCCGAGGCGCCGGCTGGCGATCCGCGCGCTGGAGCCGAAGCCGGATTCTTTTGAATGCAGAACGACGAACTGCAAATGCAGAATTTCATGATTCGTTCTGCATTCTGCATTTTGATAACCAACCCACACTCCACCTGAACAACGCCTCGCACCAGAGTTAACGCACCATGCCCGCAAAAATCTATTACGACAAAGACGCTGACCTTGCCGCACTCAAGGGCAAGACGATCTCGATCATCGGCTACGGCTCGCAAGGGCACGCCCAGGCCCAAAACCTGCGCGACAGCGGCTGCACGGTGGTCGTCGGTCAGCGCCCCGGCAGCGCCAACTACGACCTGGCCGTCAGCCACGGCTTCAAGCCCGTGAGCGCCGAAGAGGCAGCCGAGGCGGGCGACCTGGTGAACATCCTGCTGCCCGACGAGGTGCAGGGCGATGTCTACCGGCAGTCGATCCGGCCCAAGCTCAAGCCGGGCAACGTGCTGATGTGCTCGCACGGGTTCAACATCCACTTCGGCCAGGTCGAGCCGCCGCCGGGGGTCGATGCGCTGCTCGTCGCCCCCAAGGGCCCCGGGCACTTGGTGCGCAGCGAGTTTGAAAAAGGGGGCGGCGTGCCATGCTTGATCGCCCTGTCGCCCGGAGCCAGCGACGAGACCCGCCGGCTGGGCCTGGCCTATGCCAAGGGCATCGGCGGCACGCGTGGCGGCGTGATCGAAACCACGTTTGCCGAGGAAACCGAGACCGACCTGTTCGGCGAGCAGGTGGTGCTCTGCGGCGGCGTGAGCGCGTTGGTGAAGGCGGCCTACGAAACGCTGGTCGAGGCGGGCTATCAGCCCGAGATGGCGTACTTCGAGTGCATGCACGAGCTGAAGCTGATCGTCGACCTGTTCTACCAAGGCGGCCTGAACTACATGCGCTATAGCGTCTCGAACACGGCCGAGTACGGCGACTACACCCGCGGCCCGCGAATCATCACCGACCAGACCAAGGCCGAGATGAAGAAGATCCTTACCGAGATCCAGACCGGCCAGTTCGCCCGCGAATGGATCCTGGAGAACAAGGCGAACGCCCCGGCATTCAAGGCCACGCGCCGCCGCGAGCGCTCGCACCCGATCGAAGTGGTCGGCAAGCAACTCCGCCGGCTGATGAGCTGGATCAAGGCGAAGGAAGTGTAGTGGCGGGGGATCGGGCGTCGGGATTCAGGATTCGGGTATGAAGGCCGAAACCGCGACGACCGTGACCCCGAACCCCGAATCCTCAATCCCGACCCCCGGCAAAAAATGACCAAAACCGACATCACCCAGCGGACCGATACCACCACCCGGCACGAGATCAACGAGCTGGCCCCGGGGGATAGAATTGAAGTGGTGCACGGCGTGCGCGTCGGCAGCAGTGCCAAGTGGACGACCACCACCGTGGGGACGGTCGAGCGGGTCGAGCGCCGCCGTCACGGGCTGCACTTTCGCCGCAACATCGACGACAAGGTGTTCAGCGATCTGGTGGTGCTGCGCCTGGACGACGGCTCGCTGACCACGCTGTCGATCGACGAGTTCACGACGGTCAAAAAGTTATGAGTGAGAGTTAGGAGTTATGAATCGCTACGGCATTCGGCTCGCCACTCATAACTCATAATTCGCAGCCCATAACTCCATGTCGCTCTTCACCTCCCACCCGCGCACGTTCGAGACGAACCGGTTCGTGTATCCGGTCGTCAGCCGGCGGTCGGGGGGGGTGTCGATCGGGGCGAATCTTAACCCCGACAAGATTTGTAACTTCGACTGCATCTACTGCCAGGTCAATCGCGTCGACGCGAGCGAGACACGGTTTGTCGAGACCGACCGGCTGCTGGCCGAGCTCGATGCGACGCTCGAGCTGGTGACCAGCGGCGCGCTGTTCGACCATCCGCCGTTCGACACCACGCCCGCGGCACTGCGGCGGCTGAACGATATCGCGTTCTCCGGCGACGGCGAGCCGACCACGTATCGCAACTTCGACGAGATCATCGCCGCGTGTGCCGCGCTGAAGCGCCGCCGCGGCCTGGGCGACGTGAAGATGGTCTTGATCACCAACGCCAGCATGTTCCATCGCCCGGTCGTGGAGCGGGGGCTCGCAATCCTCGATGCCAACCAAGGCGAAATCTGGGCAAAGCTCGATGCCGGCACCGACGCCTACTACCAACGTGTCGAGCGCACCACGATCCCGTTCCAACGGATTCTCGACAACCTCGCCGCCGCGGCGCGTCGTCGGCCGCTGGTAATCCAGGCGCTGTTCATGCGGATCGACGGTCAGGGCCCTGCGCCGCAGGAGATCGATGCGTTTTGCGACCGGCTGAACGAGATCACCGCTGTTGGCGGAACCATCAGCCTGGTTCAGGTTTATACAGTCGCGCGCCCGCCGGCGGAGGCCAACGTCGGCGCTCTGTCGAACGACGAGGTAGACTCGATCAGCCGGCGCGTCGGCCAAAAAACGGGCCTGATTGCCGCGAGTTTCTACGGTCAGGCGTAGCCCGCCGTGCGGCAGCCGACGCTGCTCAGTTAGCGCCTGGAGCGTTGGTACGCTCTTTGCTCGAAGTTCCGCACCCGTATTGTCCACCGTCTTTGGCAAAGGACCCTCATGGCGACAGCTCAACCCACGGCGTTGCGGACCCGATCGCGGCGTCAACCCTTGGTCGACGGGAGCGCGACGGTCGGCCACCCGATTCGTGTTTGGCCCGGCAAGCCGTACCCGCTCGGGGCAACGTGGGACGGCAAGGGGGTGAACTTCGCGCTCTATGCCGAAAACGCCACGAAGGTCGAACTGTGCCTGTTCGATTCGGCGCAGGCCGAGCACGAGACCGCGCGGATTACGCTGCCCGAGAATACCGACATGGTGTGGCACGGCTACCTGCCCGATGTTGCTCCCGGGCAGTTGTATGGCTACCGAGTGCATGGCCCCTACGAGCCCGCCAAGGGACACCGATTCAACGCGAACAAGGTGCTGCTCGATCCGTACGCGCTGTCGATCGGTCGGCCGCTGCGCTGGGACGACTCGCTGTTCGGCTACACGCTGGGTCACGAGCAAGGCGACTTGTCGTTCGACGAGCGCGACAACGCCGCATTCGCGCCGCTGGCCGCCGTCATCGACCCCGCCTTTACCTGGGGCGACGACCGTCCGCCGCGCACGCCAATGCACAAAACGGTGATTTACGAGCTGCACGTCAAGGGGTGTACGATGCTGCATCCCGAGGTTCCCGAAAAGCTGCGCGGCACCTACGCGGGACTGGGAACCGATCCGGTCATCAAGCATTTGCAAAGCCTGGGCGTGACGGCAATCGAGCTGCTGCCGGTCCACCACCACGTCGACGACCGCACGCTGGTCGACAAAGGCCTGGTCAACTACTGGGGCTACAACACGCTCGGCTTCTTCGCCCCCGAGCCACGCTTCGATTCCGAAGCGTTTCCGCTCGACGCCGTCGGCGAGTTCAAGACCATGGTTCGCAACCTGCACTCGGCCGGCATCGAGGTCATCTTGGATGTGGTTTACAACCACACCGCCGAGGGAAATCAGAATGGTCCGACGCTCTCGTTCCGCGGCATCGACAACGCCGCGTACTACCGGCTCAGCCCCGAAGATCCGCGCTACTACATGGACTTCACCGGCTGCGGCAACACGTTCAACATGCAGAACCCGCGCGTGCTGCAACTGGTGATGGACAGCCTGCGCTATTGGATCACCGAGATGCACGTCGACGGTTTCCGCTTCGATCTGGCGAGCACGCTCGCGCGCGAGCTGCACGCGGTCAACAAGCTGGGCGCGTTCTTCGACATCATCCACCAGGACCCGGTGATCTCGCAGGTCAAGCTGATCGCCGAGCCATGGGATCTGGGCGAGGGGGGCTACCAGGTTGGCAACTTCCCGGTGCTGTGGAGCGAATGGAACGGCAAGTACCGCGACTGCGTGCGCAAGTTCTGGAAAGGCGACGGCGGCGTGGTCAGCGAGTTTGCCACGCGCTTGTGCGGCAGCAGCGACTTGTACGAATGGAGCTCGCGCCGCCCGCACGCCAGCGTGAACTTCATCACCTGCCACGACGGGTTCACGCTCGAAGACCTGGTCAGCTACGATCACAAGCACAACGAAGCCAACGGCGAAGACAATCGCGACGGCGCCGACGACAACATCAGTTGGAATTGCGGTGTCGAAGGCCCGACCGACGATCCGAAGATCATCGAATTGCGCGATCGCAAAAAGCGCAGCATGCTGGCGACCACGTTCTTCTCGCAGGGGGTGCCGATGCTGCTGGCCGGCGACGAAATGGGCCACACCCAACAAGGCAACAACAACGCCTATTGCCAGGACAACGAGATTACCTGGCTGGATTGGAACCTGAGCGACCGCAACCAACGCCTGCTGGCGTTCACGCGCCGGCTGGCCGAGATTCTCGACGAGCAGCCCGTCTTCCAGCGCCGCCGGTTCTTCCACGGCCAGGCCATCGAGGGGGAAGGGGCGCCGGATATTTCCTGGCTCAACCCGGACGGCAGCGAGATGACCGCCGACGCCTGGAACAGTGGCTTCGTGCGCTGCCTGGGCGTGCAGCTATGCGGCGACCACATCGACGTGGACGACCGCGGCGAAGAAATCAACGGCGACACCATGCTGCTGCTGTTCAATGCTGACCACGGGAACACCATTGCGTTCACCCTGCCGCCAGCCGGCGAGGATTCGAACTGGGAACTGCTGCTCGACACCGCGGACGACGCTGCGGAAAAAAAGGTCTTGGAGTTTGGCACGGAGTATGCTCTTCAACCGTGCTCGTTGGCCTTGTTCCGCGTCAAATCAACCAAGGCGGAGCCAACGATCGCGGGAGCGGTGAAATAAAACAAGGAGCGTCGTGCGATGATCGCCATTGCCAAGAAACAGCGGAAGTCGGACACGGATTGGGTGCCTTCGAAGGACTACATTTTCGCCAAAACCGCCGAGATTCGTCGCGGTTGGACGAGCGAAAAGAAGCACGAGCGCGCCGAGTTGGCCGACTTGTATCTGCACGTCATCGCCCTGTCGTCGTGCGACGCGGAAACGAAGAAATCCGCGGAGTAGATGATTCTTTCGCCCCCCGGCACTCGGCCGGGGGCCCAAGCCGGCCGCCTGCCGAGATCGCATGGTAGGCGGCCGCGGCAACGACGTTCTGACGTCGGCCGGCCAACGTACATTGGCCTTTCCAGTAGCGTCGGCTCGGCTGTGGTCCTTGCTTGGACCACGCGATCCTGCGATGGTGCCGCGGACGCATTCCTCAGTTCTTTGCAGTCGTGTTCAAATCGACCACCGTTGACATCAAACTGACGGCGCAGCGAGCCATCCGACCGACAGCCGTTCTCAGGGCCAGCGACTTTCTGGGCCGCACACCAGGGTCGATAAAACGAGCCGAATCGCACACCTAATGTGTGCAGCCAAGCCAGAGTGGGCGGCTGCTCGCTTCGGCCCGGCACGGCGAGTATTATGGACGCGGCTGGATCCCTCCTTTCACACGCCGCCAACCGGCATCGCGTTGCCCTCGCATCCAAGGATTCCATTCGCATGTCGCGGATCGTGCTATCGTTCGCCCTGCTGCTGATCCCCACGCTGGTCGTCGCCGCTCCACTGGAGCTGAAAAAGGGCGATCACATCTGCCTGATCGGCAACACGCTGGCCGATCGGATGCAGCATGCCGGCTGGCTCGAAACGCTCATTCAGGCACGCTTCCCGAACCACGAACTGGTGATCCGCAACCTTGGCTTTCCCGGCGACGAGGTGACCACGCGGCTGCGCTCGGCCGGCTTCGGCACGCCCGACGAGCACCTCGCGTTCAACAAGGCCGACGTGGTATTCGCCTTCTTTGGCTACAACGAGTCGTACGCCGGCGAGGCGGGCTTGCCGAAGTTCGAAAAGGACCTCGACGAGTTCATCAAGGAGACGCTCGCCCACAAGTACAACGGTACGACGCCGCCGCGGATCGTCATCTTCTCGCCGATCGCGCACGAGAACCTGCACGACCGCAACCTGCCCGACGGCAGCGAGAATAACGATCGCCTGCGTCGCTACACCGCGGCAATGTACGAGGTGGCCAAGAACAACGAGGTGGTGTTCGTCGACCTGTTCACTCCGACCGGCGAGCGCTACGCCAAAGCCCGCTCACCGCTGACCATCAACGGCGTGCACCTCAACGAGGCGGGCGACCGCGCCGTGGCCGAGATTATTACCGACGCGCTGTTCGGCACGCCCGACGCGAAGTTCCATCCCGCGGGGCTCGACAAGCTGCGTGCCGCCGTGCTCGACAAGAACTTCCACTGGTTCAACCGCTACCGCACGGTCGATGGCTACTCGATCTACGGCGGCCGCGCGGATTTGAAGTTCGTCAACGGCCAGACCAACCGCGTGGTGATGGCCCGCGAGATGGAAGTGCTCGACGTGCTCACCGCCAATCGCGACAAGCGCATCTGGGCCGTTGCCCGCGGCAGCGACCTGAAGCTCGACGATACGAACACCCCGCCGTTCCTCGAGGTGATCACCAACAAGCCCGGCACGGGGCCCAATGGTGCGCATGTCTACCAGGATGCCGAAGCGGCCATCGCCCAAATGACCGTCGCCCCGGGGATGAAAGTCAACCTGTTCGCCAGCGAGCAAATGTTTCCGGACTTGGCCAAGCCGGTGCAAATGGCCTTCGACACGCGCGGACGGCTGTGGGTCGCCGTGATGCCCAGCTACCCGCACTGGAAGCCGAAGGACAAGATGGATGACAAGATCCTGATCCTCGAGGACACCAACGGCGACGGCAGCGCCGACCACTGCAAGGTATTTGCCGGCGGACTGCATGTGCCCACGGGGCTGGAGTTTTACAACGGCGGCGTGCTCGTCGGCCAGCAGCCCGACCTGGTGTTCCTCAAAGACACCAACGGCGACGACGTGGCCGACATCCGCGAGCGCGTGCTCGACGGTCTCGACTCGGCCGACACGCACCACGCCATGAACAGCTTCGTGCTCGATCCCGGCGGCGCGCTGTACTTCCAGGAAGGCACCTTCCACCACACGCAGGTCGAAACACCCTACACGCCCACGGTGCGCAGCGCCAACGCCGGCGTGTTCCGCTACGAGCCGCGCACCCAGAAGTTCGAAGTCTACGTTCCCTACGGCTTCGCCAATCCGCACGGCCACGTGTTCGACCGCTGGGGGCAGGACTTCATCACCGACGGCACCGGGAACGCCAACTACTTCGCGGCAGCCTTCTCGGGGCACCTCGACCATCCGGCCAAGCACACGCGGATGAACACGTTCTACAAGCAGCGTTCGCGACCGAGCCCGGGCGATGAGATTCTCTCGTCGCGGCACTTTCCGCCCGAGAACCAGGGCAATTACCTGAACGCCAACGTGATCAGCTTCCAGGGTGTGTTTCAGTACAAGTTCCGCGACGACGGCTCGGGCTTCACGGCCGACGAGGTCGAGCCGCTCATTTCGAGCACCGACCCCAACTTCCGTCCCGCCGATATGGAGATCGGCCCCGATGGTGCGATTTATTTCCTCGATTGGCAGAACGCGCTGATCGGCCACATGCAGCACAACCTGCGCGATCCCAGCCGCGACGCCAAGCACGGCCGCGTGTATCGCATCACCTATCCCAGCCGCCCGCTGTTAAAGCCCGCGAAGATCGCCGGCGAGCCGATCGAAAAATTGCTCGACCTGCTCAAAGAGCCCGAAGACCGCGTGCGCGCTCGAGCGAAAATCGAGCTCGGCGCTCGCCCCAGCGACGAAGTGGTCGCCAAGACCGCCAAGTGGATTGCCGGGCTCGACAAGCATGATCCCGAGTATCAGCACCACGTGCTCGAAGGGTTGTGGGTGCATCAATACCACAACGTGGTCGACGTGGAGTTGCTGGGGCGCGTGCTGGCCTCGCCCGACTACCGCGCCCGGGCGGCCGCCACGCGCGTGCTCTGCTACTGGCGTGATCGCGTGCCCGGGGCACTCGATTGGCTGCGCCGCCTGGCGGCCGACGAGCATCCGCGCGTCCGCCTCGAAGCGGTGCGTGCCGCGAGCTTCTTCACCGCCCCCGAAGCGATCGAAGTGGCGGCCATCACCGCCGAATATCCCAGCGATTACTATCTCGACTACACGCGCACCGAAACGACCCGCGCACTCGAGCCGCTCGTCAAGGCAGCAATCGATTCAGGCAAGCGGGTCGCGATGACCACCGACGCGGGGCAAAAGTATCTGCTCGGCAAACTCTCGGTCGCCGAGCTGGCCAAAATGCCGCCGAGCAAGTTGGTCTACCAGGAGATGCTGCTGCGCCCGGGATTGCGCGACGAGCAACGCCGCGCCGCGATCGCGGGGCTGGCGAAGCTCGAGCAGAAAAGCGAGCTCGACGTGCTGCTCTCGGCCGTGCGAACCATCGATCAGGGCTTCGCCCCCGACACTAGCCTGGTGTACGACCTGATGCGGCTGCTCGTATCGCGAGATACCAAGGAGCTGCGTCCGATCCGCGAGCAAATCGAGCGGCTCGCCACCGAGGCAAAGCAACCCACGATCCGCCAGGCGGCGTTCGTCGCGCTCATGGCGGTCGATGGCTCGATCGAGAAAGCGTGGACGCTGGGTCAATCGTCGGTCGACAGTCTGCTCGATGTCGTCGCGGCCACGCCGATGGTGTTCGACGCCAGCCTGCGGGCCGAGCTGTATCCCAAGGTGCTGCCGCTGCTCGACGGGCTGCCGCCGGCACTGGCTGAAAAAACGAAATCCGAGCCGGTCTACGCCCGGTACATTCGCATCGACCTGCCGGGCGACGCGACGCTGACGCTGGCCGAGGTCGAGGTGTACAGCAAGGGGAAGAACATCGCCCCCAACGGCAAGGCAACACAAAAGAACACCGCGCACGGCGGCGACGCACGCCGCGCGATCGACGGCAAGAAAGACGGATCGTTCGGCGCCGGCGGTCAAACGCACACCGAGGAAAATACGAACAAGCCGTGGTGGGAACTCGATCTGGGCCGCGACGAGCCGATCGAAAAGATCGTGATTTACAACCGCACCGACGGCGACCTGGGCAATCGCATGAATAACTTCCGTCTCACGGTGCTCGACAGCCGAGGGCGGCAGGTGCTGAAGGCCGACAAGAACAAGGCCCCGGCTCCGATGGCCGAGTTCGTGCTCGCGAGCGACGACGCCCGCTCGCTGGTCCGCCAGGCGGCGATGAACGCGCTGGCCAGCGTGCGCGGGCAAGAGCTGAACACGTTCCGTGCGTTGTCGAAGTTTGTGCGCGACGGGGTGGACCGCCCCACGGCGATCCGCGCCTTGCAGCGCGTGCCGCGGCAATTCTGGCCGGCCGACGAAGCGCGGCCGCTCGTCGACGTGCTGCTGGCCGACGTGCGCCGCACGCCGGTCAAGGCCCGCACCGAAGAGCGCGTGCTCGACGAGCTCGAGTTCACCGAAGCGCTGGCCGCGCTGCTGCCTGTGGACCAGGCGAAGACCGTGCGTGCCGAGCTCGGCGAGCTGGGCGTGCGCGTGATCCGCGTGGGCACGCTGTTGGAGCGGATGAGCTACGACAAAGACCTGCTCGTGCTGCGCGCCGGCAAGCCGGTCGAATTCATCTTCGAGAACACCGACTTCATGCCGCATAACTTCGTCATCGCCCAGCCGGGATCGCTCGAAGAGATCGGACTCGAGGCCGAAGCCACCGCGCAATCGCCCGATGCGGCGAAGCGAAACTTCGTGCCGAAGTCGAAGAAGATTTTGCTGGGCAGCAAGCTGTTGCAGCCGCGCGAGAGCCAGAAGCTCAGCTTCACCGCGCCGAAGACGCCCGGCATTTATCCGTATGTCTGCACGTATCCGGGTCACTGGCGGCGGATGTACGGCGCACTGTACGTCGTCGAAAACGTGGACGACTACCTGGCGAATCCCGAGGCGTACCTGGCGGCCCATCCGCTCGAGATCAAGGACGCGCTGTTGAAGGATCGCCGCCCGCGCACCGAATGGAAGCTCGACGACCTGGCCCAGCCGGTCGCGCAACTTGCCGGGCGATCGTACGGCAACGGCAAGCAAATGTTCACCGCCGCCACCTGCATCGCCTGCCACAAGCTCGAAGGGGTGGGCAACGAGTTCGGCCCCGACCTGTCGAAGCTCGACCCCAAGAAGACGCCGCTCGATATTCTGACCGACCTGCTCGACCCGTCGGCCAAGATCAACGAGAAGTACCAGACCTGGGTGTTCCAGACCAGCGACGGCAAGGTGATTACCGGCATCATTCTCGAGGAAACGCCCAGCCGCTTCCGCGTGATCGAGAACCCGCTGGCCAAGGCCGAACCGGTAAACATCAACAAGAGCGATATCGAGGACCAGCAAAAGTCGCCGGTCTCGATCATGCCCAAGGGGCTGCTCGATAAGCTATCGAAGGACGAGATTCTCGACCTGGTGGCGTATCTGGCCTCGCGCGGCGACAAGCAGAGCAAGTTCGTCGGCCAAGCCGGCCACGGCGCCACGCAAGGGGCGCACTAGCGCGTTCATGTTGAGCCGCGACGCGCCGCGCGCACTCGCCGGCGCGCCGCGGCTCAACTATTCTTCGGCGACCGGCGCCGCCTTGCTCGGAATCATCAGCCGCAACTCGATCGGCAGATGATCGGAGCCGAGAAACGGTCCCAACCGGCGATCGCTGACGCCGATCCCCTCGCTGATCAGGCAATGATCCAGCGGGATGCGCACGAATTCCGGCGCGACGAAGGTTGTCGATGGATACCACGTTGGCTGGATGCCGCGTCCAAGCCGGCTATCGACGAGCCCCGTCTCACGGAGCAGGTCGGCAAAGTACGGCGACCAGCTCGTGGTGTTCAGATCGCCAAGCACGATCACGGGACCGCTTTGCTGGTTCACCACGTGCGCCAAGTGTTCGAGCGCCTCGTTTCGCTGGGCGGCGCTGTGCTCGCTCCACGGCGGCGTCGGATGAGCGCCGATGACCGTGATCGGCGTCCGCTCGAAGGTCAGATGGGCGATCAGCACGGGAATGCCCGAGGGCGACTCTTCGGTCGTCACGTCGGCCAAAGGCAAATGACTCAGCACGGCCAGGCCTTGTCCGTCGGTGCTGCGCGGGAAGGTCTGCACCGCTTTGAAGCCTTCCAGCGCTTTCAATTCCTCCGACCATTCAGGCGTCACTTCGGTTACGACGAACAGGTCGGCCTTCAAGGTGCGGAAATATCGGAGCGCCGGCTCGTGATCGTCGGCATCGGCGTGCAACGCTGCCAGCGCGACTCGCAGCGGCTTGGCGGTCATGTTCGACCGCGGTGCATTGCCCGGAACGTAGTACGGCACCACGACCCAAAAGTTGACGATGGCAAACACCCCTGCCACGGCGGTCATTACCCACCGACGTGCAAAGCCGTAAACGACCGCGGCAATGGCCAGCAGCATTGCGTAGTGCGCGCGGAAATGAGTCGTCAGCTCGACCATCCACGAGCTGCGGGCGAAGAACGTCGCCACGGTCAGCGCCACCAATGCCAGCGCGAGTACGTGCAGCACGCCCCAACCGGTCTTGCGAGCAATGCGAACCCCGCGACGCGAACGACGACTCGATGCCATCAGTAACTTTCTGTTGAGAACTCGACCAGGTTATTCGCTTTCGTACACGATCCGTCCATGGCGCTCGGCCCGCGAGATGCGATCGGTGGCGTACAAGCCCGCCAGCACAAACTCGACACACGCTGCCCGCATCGCGGCATCGCTGGCCGCGTTCACCTCGAATGCCTTTTCCCACGCCGGCGGCACGCGTTTCAGGCGCTCCACGTATACGTCCGAAGGCAGCAGGTCGCCGACTTCGATCTTCACCCCTTCGCCGAAGAGCTTGGCGATCGATTCCAACCCGTGGCGATCGACATACTCTTCGAACACCGTGCGGATGGCTTCGGCCATGACCGCGTCGAGCACCTGCCGCTCCGACATCTGATGGCTGCCCATCATGTCTAACTCTAGCTTGCCCAGCGACGACGAGTACAGATGCCCCAAGTCGCTAATTCTGGGCACTGCCGGCCGCTCGCCCAGCCGCGCCGCCCGCTGCCGGGCGCTGGCGACCATGGTGCGGAAGTTCGCGATCGAAAACCGGGCGCTGACTCCCGATTGATGGTCGATGTACTTGCTTTTGCGCGCCGCGATGGTCATTTCCTCGACGACCTCGCGCATGAAGTACGGCACCGCGACCGGAAATTCGCCCCCAAGATCGATCCCCGCTTCTTGTTCGACAATTTGAATGCCCACGCTCCGCTCGAGCGGATAGTGCGTATGAATCACCGAACCGATCCGATCCTTGAGCTGCGGAATCACCTTGCCCGAGCGGTTGAAGGTCGACGGGTTCGCTGAAAACAGAATAACCACGTCCAGGTCGAACTTCACCGGGTAGCCGCGAATTTGTACATCGCGCTCCTCCAGGATGTTGAACAGGCCGACCTGCACCAGCTCGTCGAGCTCGGGCAGCTCGTTCATCGCAAAGATCCCGCGATGCAAGCGCGGGATGAGCCCAAAGTGCAGCGCTTCCTCGGCCGACATGCTGGTACCCCCGGCCAGCTTCGCCGGATCGATCTCGCCAATGATGTCGGCAAATTTGGTCCCGGGAGCCAGGCGCTCGGCGTAGCGATCTTCGCGACGCCACCAGGCAATGGGCACTTCATGCTCGGCATGCTCGGCGACGAATCTGCGACACACGCGACTGATCGGTTTGAACGGATCGTCGTGCACCGGTGATTCGGGCAGGTCGATGTACGGGATCACCGGATCCAGAAACCGCACCAGCGAGCGCATCAGCCGGCTCTTGGCCTGTCCCTTTTCGCCCAGGAACAGCATGTCGTGCTCGGCAATCAACGCCAGGTTGATCTCGGGAATCACCGTGTTTTCGTAGCCGACGATTCCTGGAAACAGCTCCTCGCCGCCGGCAAGCATTCGCAGAAAGTTATCGCACATTTCGCGCTTGACGGTCTTCGGCCGCCAGCCGGTCGAGCGTAAGTCGCGAAGATTTGTGGGTAGCATGAAAAGTAGTGCGCAGTGGTGAGTGGATCGTGGGTAGTAGGCATTGTAGGGTCGTATTATGCTACAGGGCCAACGCCTGGAATTCCCCTCTCCCTTTGGGAGAGGGTGGTCGCCGCCGCCGCGGCGGCCGGGCGAGGGTGAGGCCGGTACTCGCCAACCATGCCGCTTCACCCTCATCCGGCCTTCGGCCACCTTCTCCCCAAGGGCGAAGGGCGTACGCAACCACCGCTAGCGACTCGACGACCATGAAAAACCGCACGATTCGTTTCGCGCTGCTCGCATTGTGCTTCGCGACGACTCCGGCCGCGCCGGCCGCCGAGTGGCAGCCGCTGTTCGATGGCAAAACGCTCGACGGCTGGAACGGCAACCTTGAAGTGTTCCGGGTCGAAGACGGTGCGATCGTCGGCGGCACGCTGACCGAGCGCAATCCGCGCAACGAGTTTCTGGCCTACGATCGCCCGTTTGCCGATTTCGAGCTGCGGCTAAAGTTCAAGTTGCTCGGCGCCGGCGCAAATGCTGGCGTGCAGATCCGCAGCCAGCGGGTGCCAAACCATCACGAAATGATCGGCTACCAGGCCGACCTGGGCGAGAAATGGTGGGG
>DASZPI010000198.1:0-7633 GCA_035550355.1 Pirellulales bacterium | reverse complement strand
ACAATCGGCCCCGCGGTGAAGTTGCCGCCCAACCGCTGACGCCAGGCAACGCGGCCATCGTCGGGGTTTACGCAAGTGAGCACTCCATCGTCCCCCAGCAGGTACAACCGGCCGTCGTACACCAGCGGCGAGGGAACATCGCATGCGTTCTTCGTCGATCGCCAGCGAACGTGCGTCTCGGAGACATCGCCGCGACCATCGGCCCGCACGCAAACGATCTCTTGATTCGGATACATTCCCGAGGCGATCACCTCGTCGCCGAGCACCGCAACCGAGTTGGCGGCGCGCTCGGGCTTCCAACGGCACCACCACAGCTCGTCGCCCGTTTGCGGATCGTACGCCACGATCCGAGCGGGACCGGGCAGCAGCAACTGCCATCGGTCGGCCAACCGGGCGACGATCGGCGAAGCATAGTTGTTTGCCGGATTATCGCGGTGCACGCGCCACACGACCGCGCCGGTCCGGCGATCGAGCGCCGTCAGAAAGCCGGTGTTGCGAAACGGCGCGGCGAAGAGGCGGAGCCGGCTGAAGCCGCGGTAGCAATCGCCGGCGACGATCACCGTCCCCTCGAACAGCAGCAGCGAGGCCGCGTACCCGTGCTCGAGATTCGCAGGAAAATTCCCAGCGCTGTGCTTCCAGGCCAGCCGGCCGTCGAGCGTGACGGCCGCGACCCACAGTTCGCCATGCGCGGCAAACGAGTGGTAAACGTGCGCGCCGTCGCAAGCCGGCGATGACGATGCGTACGAGTTCTTCGGGTGCTTGAGGCCGAATCCGCCGGCGCTGAGTTCGATCGACCAGCGTTCGGCGCCGCTGCGCAGATCGAAGCAAAGCAGGCGTTCGGTCTGCGCATCCTCGTCGGCCGTGGGCACAAACACGCGATCGCCCCAGGTGCAGGGCGTGGCATGCCCGCGACCGGGAATCGGCGCCTTCCACCGCACGTTGGCAGCGACGGACCACTCGATCGCCTGGGGACCGCCTGGAACGATGCTGTCCTGGTTTCGGCCCCGCCACCATGGCCAGTCGCCCGGCGACGGCTGTTCCGGCGGCAACAGCTCGCTGCGATCGACGGCCGTGCTGCGAATCTCGGATACGGTCAGGCGCTGGTGCGCCACCAGCGCCGCTGCGATGAGCGTGGCGACGACCGTCAGACACGCCAGCGACAACGCTCGTCGAATGCGCATGGTCATGCCGTCGCGCGGCGACGCAGCGGATTGTAGTACAGCACCTCGCGCAGGTATTCGGGCGATCCGTGCTCGCCGTGGCGCTCGAAATGCCAACGGGCGTGCGTCGGCACCAGCGCATCATCGTAGGGCCAGGCGTGCAGCGGCTCGTAGCCGAGCGCCGCGCACAGCTTGCCGGAATCCATCGAAACGTTGCCGGCTCGCGGCGGCACGGGGCCGGCAGCGGCGCGCGGGCAACCCATCAGGTGCCGCGGATCGTAGCCGCCGACGCGATTCACGACCTGCGCGATTTGATACAAGCTCAGCTTTCGTGGTCCGCCGGCGTGAAACAAGCCCGACAGGTCGCCGCGGCGCAGCATGGTTTCGCACAATTCATTCAAGCAGTCGGTGTACGTGGGCGTGCGGATCTCGTCGAAGTACAACGTTGCCGGGCGATGCTTTTTGAAGCGGGATTGAATCCAGTCGATGGCTCCGGCGTGGCCGTTGAAGCTGACGCCCATCGGCAGCGAAATGCGCAGCGTTGCAGCCTGGGGCGCGTGCTCGAACATCAGCGCTTCGCCGGCAACCATGGTCTTGCCGTACTCGGTCACCGGGTCGGTGGGATCGCTTTCGACGTGGTCGCCGTTGGCCTGGCCCGAAAACACCAGGTCGATCGACAAGTGCACCAGCCGCACCTGGCGACCTCGGATCACCTCGAGCAGGTTGCGCACACCGTCGACGTTTATCCGCCACGCCAGGGCCGGATCGAGCTCGCAGGCGCGCAGCGCGCAGTTGCCGGCGCAGTCGAGCACCGAGCGAAACTCGTATTCGTCGAACAGCCGAGCCAGCGCGTCACGGTCCTCGGCGTTGCACGCCACGATACGATCGCCAACGAGCCGCCAATTGTCGCGTTGCCGGATGCCGACGACCTGGCCCGGATAGCGCTGCTGAAAGTACGCCAGCGCGTTGTAGCCGGCGACCCCGGCAATGCCGGTGATCAGCAGCGGAGTGGGCAGCGCGCCGAGCGGCGTCGGCAAGAGCGGCATATTCGACCGGCGTGAGCTCAGAACATGATCCTTGGAACTAGCCCTCGGCAACGATCGGCGTGCGCAGCGTGCCGATTCCGTCGATGGTGGCTTCGAGCACGTCGCCCGGCTTCAGAAACGTACCGCTCGCACTGCCGACGCCCGAAGGAGTGCCGGTTGAAATCATATCGCCCGGCTCGAGCGTCACCAGGTTCGAGATGAACTCGATGACCGCAGCGACCGGAAAGATTTGCTGGGCCGTTGAAGCGTCTTGCTTCACCTGGCCGTTGAGTTGCAGCTTCATCGGCAGGTTTTGCGGATTCATGATCTCGTCGGTCGTCACCACGCACGGCCCGCACGGACAGAAGCTGTCGTGCCATTTGCCGTGCATCCAATCGAAGAAGGTGTCTTTCTCGCGCTTGGTGCGATTCGGGTTCGGCCGGAATTTGCGATCGGAGATGTCGTTGATAATCGTGTAGCCGGCGACCGCGCCCAAGGCTTGCGATTCGGCGATGTGCTTCACGCGGCGGCCAATGATCACGGCCAGCTCGATTTCCCAATCGATGTATTGCGGCGACACCTTGGGGATTTGCACCGGGGCGCCGGGGTCGGTGAGCGTGGTGGTGGGGGGCTTCATAAAGACATAGGGGAACGTCTCGCTGCGCTCGGCACTGGTGCCGCCGTGCTCGCGAATGTGCTCGGCGTAGTTGCCGGCCAGCAGAAACAGCTTGTTCGGCCGGGGAATGGGCACGAGCAACTGCACCTGGTCGGTCGGAATGGTGATGCCGGCCGGTACGCGCGATTCGCTCTTCAACCAGCTGACGAGGGTCTCGACCGCCGGCCAGCCGCGCCCTTCGGGCGGCAGAAAATCGATCAGCGAATCGGTCGACGGCAGGTCGACCGCGCGGCTGGTGAACAAAAAGTGCGTCCCTGCCGCGAGCGTTAGCGATGTGACATTGCGCTCGTCGTACAGGCCGACATGCGTTTGGTTCTGATAACGAAAACGGCACAACCGCATGCCATGGCCCTCGGAAGCCGGCGAGCCCGGTGGGCTCGCCGCGGAAAAGGCTTCAGCTTGACCTGACGGGGCGAGAAGTCAAGTTGCGATCGGCGATCGCAGGCCAGCGTGCGGTTCTCCGCGGCGCGCAAAGTTCGGCCGAGCGCAATAAAAAAGCCTCTCGTCGGCGGTTCCGACGAGAGGCTTCGAGAAGATCGTACCGCGCTATCGCGAACTACTTGCAGCAGCTCGGGGCGGCGGCGCAGGTCGGCTCGGCGGCGCAGCTCGGGGCGGCCTCGCAGCAGCCATTGCCGCAGCCATTATCGCAGCCGCAGCCGTTGTTGCCGCAGCAGTGCTTGTGGCAGCCGCGGTTGCAGCTGAACACGCTCTTCAACCAGCCGTGCACGTTGGTGCGCGGGCCGCAGCAGCGGCGCTTGCCGCAGCAGCTCGACTGGCAGCAGTTCTGCTCGCAGCAGCCGGCGGCCGGGGCAGCACAGGCCGGCTCGCAGCAGCTCGCGGCGGGGGCGGCGCAACCGGGCTCGGCCGCAGCGCAGGTCGGCTCGGCTTCGGGGCAGCAGCAGCTCGGGGCGCAGCTGGCTCCGAGCATCCGCTCGAGCAGCGTGGCCGCCTTGGCTTCGCTGATACAGACCATCGCCACCGCGATGGCAAACGCAGACAGGATGATGCGGATTTTCACGATACGTTCTCCTAAACGGAAGCGGCTTGGTGTCGGAATTAGTGCCGATGCTATTGGCACCTATCGTCCGGTCCACGCCGAGGCTGAACCCGCCTAACACAAATTCACACCTTGCTGGATGGGCATTAAGAACCGTCTAGGAAAACCTTGTCGGAGGTTTCGAGCAAACCGCAGCGCGCTGCACCAAATCGAAAGACTCGGGGAAACGAGTACTGGCATTGCCAGCAGCACGAGCGAGCGGTCGCAGAAATTTTGCGGATTATGCCGGTTGTCCTGCCGATGAATACCGTAGGCGACCACCGCTTAGGCCTCGACGAGTTGCAGGTGCGCAGATGACACGAATCTTTGCCGCAATCATGTTCTCGATTCTCGCCGCACTCGGCACAGGCTGCCGCATGTGCAAGCAAGGATACGACTACTGCGGGCCCGCCTACGGTCCGAACGTTTATCCGTATGGCTTCATGGGACGCCGCGGCTCGATTCTGGGCGGCGACCCGACGGTCGTCCCCAGCTATGCGTCCGAGCCGCCGGCCGGCGATCCCCAGCCGACGCCGGCTGCGATCGAACCGCCCCAGTTCGAGGCCATTCAGCCGATGACCGAAAACCCGCCGCCGAACCAAACCTGGCAGCCGGTCTCTCAACACCGCCAGTAGCAACGCCGCGAGTAGCAGCGCCGACAGTCGCTTCGCCGGCTGTGCGTACACGCGTCGAAGCGGCCGCATGACGGCCGCCGTGCGATGCTTTGACAGCAGGCATCTTGGCTGCTGTAATCGATCGACCGTTGGCGGAGCGTCGTCGTTGCGATCGCCCCCAGTTCCGACGGGCATCGCCGCGATTGCCAACCATGACGACGCACGCCGACCCGTCGTACCCGACCACCTCGGTGCGTCCGATCGACGCGACTCAAGCTCCACCGACCACCGTGCTCGGCATCCTGGCGCGGCTGGGTCCGGGGCTGATCATTGCCGCCTCGATTGTCGGATCAGGCGAGCTGATCGCCACGACCAAGACCGGCGCCGATGCCGGTTTCTCGTTGTTGTGGCTGATCATCATCGGCTGCGTCATCAAGGTGTTCGTGCAAATCGAATTCGGGCGGTACACGATCACCGAAGGTCGCACCACGATGGAAGCGATCAATCAAATCCAGCCGAAACTCGGCGTTAGCTGGATGATCTGGTACTGGGCCTTTATGTTCCTGGCCGGCCTCGGACAGTTGGGCGGCATCGTCGGCGGCGTCGGCCAGGCGCTGGCGATCACGTTTCCGACCGAGCACGGCTTTGCAGCCCACTTGGCAGCCGGCACCCAACCGCCCAGCTTTTCAGGACTGGCCGATTTGAATTGGGCGACGCTCTCGGCAGTGCTGCGCAGCGACGACGTGTTGTGGAGCATCGGCGTTACGGTCATCACCGCCGTGATGCTGGTCGTGGGCCGCTATCGCCTGGTGCAGAACGTTGCGACCGTGCTGGTCGCCGGCTTCACGGCGGTCACCGTGTTCGATGTTGTCGCGCTCCCCTGGTTCTCCCAGACGCAATTCGCCTGGGGCGATGTGTTTCGCGGATTGATGCCGCAACTGCCCGAATCGCGCGAAGGGATGCGACCGCTGGCCACGGCGTTGGCGACGTTCGGCATCATCGGCGTCGGTGCCAACGAGCTGATCGCGTATCCGTACTGGTGCATCGAAAAAGGTTATGCCCAGTTCACGGGCCCGCGCGACGACACCGTTGCATGGGCCGCGCGCGCTCGCGGCTGGCTGCGCGTGATGCGCTGGGACGCGGTGTGCTCGCTCCTGGTGTATACGCTGGCGACGGTTGCGTTTTACCTGCTCGGCGCCGCGGTGCTGAATCCACGCGGCTTGTCGCCCTCGGGCAATCAACTAATCGAAACGCTCGCGGTGATGTACCACGAAGTGTTTTATCCGTGGGGCAACTATGTGTTCCTGTTCGGCGCGTTCGCGGTGCTGTACTCGACGTTCTTCGTGGCGATCGCCGGCCACGCCCGGGTGGTCAGCGACGTGGTGCAGATCGTCTCACGGCGCGAGGCCGACGAGGCCCGGCGCGTTCGGTTGGTGAAGTTCTTTAGCGCCCTGTTCCCGTTCCTCAGCTTGGCCTGCTACATCTTCTATCGCGATCCAGGCGGCCTGGTGCTGCTGAGCGGATTCATGCAGACGTTGATGTTGCCGATGCTCGGCGGCGCGACGCTGTATTTCCGCTACCGGCGTTGCGACCCCCGCCTCGCGCCAAGCCGCGTCTGGGACGCGATGCTATGGTTGTCGTTCCTCGGCCTGCTCGTCGCCGGACTGTGGGCGGCCGGACAAGAGGTGGCGCGGCTGCTTTCGCATCTGATGCACTGAGCCCAGTGTACACGCCGACGGATCAACGATCGGATAACGCCGCCGCGAAACCAGCGTGCAACGCCCGCGGGGCGCGTGGATCAGTGGTGATGGCCGTTCTGCTCGGCCTCGGTTGGGCTCAGATCCAGCGAGTTGAGCATCGGCACGGCGCCGTTGCGATGCGGGCGCACCACGGTGCCCTCTTCGCGCACCTGGTGCAGAAACATCTCGGGGATGCGGCAGTGCACGACGATGCGCTCGTCGGTGTATTGCCGCGAGAGAATTTCGCTGTGGCTGGCCAGATAGGCCAGCAGGCGGCCGTTGCCGATCGAGGTGTCGACATCCACATCGACAAACGAGCGACTGAGCGCATCGCTCACCACGCGGGCCAGGTTGTCGAGGCCTTGACCGGTATGCGCACTAATGGCGACCGCATTGGGATAGCGGGTTAAAAGCTGGTCGATCGTGGCGCGATCGTCGACCTGGTCGATCTTATTCATCACCAGCAGCGTGTCCTTGGCCTGAATGCCAAGCTCCTCGATCACGCGGTAGACGGCGGCAATTTGCTCGAACACGGCAGGGCTGCTGGCGTCGGCCACGTGCAACAGCAGGTTCGCTTGGCGCGTCTCTTCGAGCGTTGCCTTGAAGCTGGCGATCAAATGGTGCGGCAGGTCGCGGATGAATCCGACCGTGTCGCTGAGCAGCACCGGACCCCAGCCGGGAAGGTGCCAGCGGCGCGTGCGCGTGTCGAGCGTCGCGAACAACCGGTTCTGCGCCAGCACGTTGGCGCCGGTCAGCGTATTGAGCAGCGTGCTCTTGCCGGCGTTGGTGTAACCGACCAGCGAAACGGTCATGCGATCGCTGCGGGCCGCCACCTGGCGAGCGCGGCGTTGCTCGACGACGGCCAGCTCGGTTTGCAGATCGTGAATGCGCTTTTCGACCAGGCGGCGGTCGACTTCGAGCTGCTTTTCGCCCGGGCCGCGCATGCCGATGCCGGCCTTGATGCGCGAAAGGTGCGTCCACATGCGCTTCAAACGAGGCAGCGAATACTGTAGCTGGGCAAGCTCAACCGCCAGGCGCGCCTCGTGGGTGCGGGCGCGGTTGGCGAAGATGTCGAGGATCAGCTCGGTGCGATCGAGCACCTTCAGCTTGGTGGCCTGCTCGAGATTGCGGGTTTGGGCCGGGTTCAAATCGTTGTCGAACAGAATCGCGTCGGCGTCGGTGCTTTCGCCGAGCACGCGCAGTTCGTCGACCTTGCCCTTGCCCAGATAGGTGGTCACATCGGGCGCTGCCCGCCGCTGCGTTAGCTGCCCGACGATTTTGGCCCCGGCGCTTTCGGCCAACCCGGCCAGTTCCTTCAGCGGCTCGTCGATCATCCTTTGGTCGTCGAGCGAAACCCCAACCAGAATGGCACGCTCGCTCACG
>DASZPI010000197.1:0-5342 GCA_035550355.1 Pirellulales bacterium | reverse complement strand
AAGACGCTGCAGCTCAACTTCTGGCGTCCGGCCGATCCGTTCTACGAACACGAGGCCGAGATTCGCTACGGGCTGCCCGGGGACGTTGACTACCGCTGGGTTTATCGGTAGAAATCAATGTTTCCCGGCGGGCGCGCTGGTTTCGCGCCGCCAATTCGCTCGCGAGTTTGCGCTGTAAGGGTTTGAAGCGATGGCACATAAGAAGGGTCAAGGCTCGAGTCGCAATGGTCGCGACTCCAACGGTCAGCGCCGCGGCGTCAAGCGTTTTGGCGGCGAGCAGGTATACGCCGGCAACATTTTGGTGCGACAGGTGGGCACAGTCTTCCATGCGGGCCGGGGTGTCGGCCAAGGCAAAGACTTCACGCTGTTCGCGTTGGCAGACGGTATCGTGAGCTTCGATCGCGGCGGACGGCGGGTCAACGTCGTCGCAGCCGGTTAGTCGCCGATTCAATCGTTCGATGATCAGGCCCATGGACTGTCGTCCGTGGGCTTTTTTTATCGCAAGTGATCGTATGTTCGTTGATCGTGTCGCACTGCAACTACAGGCCGGGCGTGGAGGCGATGGTGCCGTAAGCTTCCGGCGCGAGAAGTTCGTTCCGCGCGGCGGACCCGACGGGGGCGACGGAGGCGATGGCGGCAGCGTGGTGGTCGTTGCCCAGCCGGGCGTCGACAGCCTGGCCGGTCTTTCGCAGCGGAGGCAGTGGAAGGCCGAATCCGGCGAGCGTGGCGGCACCGCCAACTGCCATGGTCGCAGCGCTGCCGACCTGCTGATCGCCGTTCCGCCTGGCACGATTGTCTACGATTCGCGCGGCGGATTTATCCTCAAAGATCTCGCAAAGCCCGGCGATCGCGTGATTGCTGCCCGCGGCGGCCATGGCGGCAAAGGGAACTCGCGTTTCAAATCGGCCACCAATCGTGCCCCGCGGCAATTCTCTCCGGGCGAGCAAGGCGAAGTGCGCGACGTCGTTCTCGAGCTCAAGGTGATCGCCGACGTGGGGCTCATCGGCAAGCCGAATGCAGGCAAGAGCACGCTGCTCAGCCGTCTGTCGCGCGCTCGCCCTGAGATTGCTGACTATCCGTTTACCACCAAGTACCCGAACCTCGGAATGGTGACGATCGACGCCGAGCGTTCGTTCGTGATCGCCGACATTCCCGGGTTGATCGAAGGTGCGTCGCAAGGGGCCGGGCTCGGCCACGAGTTTCTCCGCCACGTCGAACGCGCCGGCATTCTGGTCCACCTTGTCGAGCCTTTGCCGGTCGACGGCAGCGATCCGGTCGAAAACTACCGGGCAATCCGACAAGAGCTCGGGCATTACGATCCGCGCTTGATGCAACGGCCCGAGATCGTTTGCGTTTCGAAAGGCGAGCTCCCCGGCGCTGACCAGGTCCGCGACCGTCTTGCCGCCGAGACGGGCCAGGCGCCCTTGACCATCTCGGCAGTTACCGGGCACGGACTGAATGTGCTGATCGGTTCGATCGCGGGGTTGCTTGAGGCGCAGCGGCAACCAGCGGAGGCTGAGGCATAATGGCGACCGCGACAACGCCGTTCGTCGCTGTCGATATCGGCAACAGCCGCATTAAATTGGCGCTGTTCGACTCGCCCGTCGCAAACGCGAGACAGCTTCCGCGGCCCAGCCGCCAGCTCGATCTTCCCCCGGCGCTCGAGGACAGCGAGTTGACTGCGCTGCGGACGTGGCTCGAAGCATATCGGCCCGCCGATTTGCCATGGTTGATCGGCAGCGTGCAGCGCGACACCACCTCGCGCCTGCTCGACGTGTTGCGCGACGAGCGTGTCGATCGCATCACTCTGCTCGCGTCCGGCGACCTGCCTTTGCAGGTTTCGCTGCCTCGGCCCGATCGCGTCGGTATCGATCGGCTGCTGGGGGCGGTGGCGGCCAATCGGCTGCGCACCGCAGGGCGGCCGGCCATCGTGGTTGATCTCGGCACCGCAATTACGGTCGACCTGATCTCGGCCCAAGGCGCCTTCCAAGGGGGCGCAATCATGCCGGGCATCTATATGTCGGCACGCGCCATGTACGAGTTCACCGACTTGTTGCCGATGATCGACATGCAATCGCTCGATCAACCGCCGCCGGCGCTGGGCACGGCCACGGTCGAGGCAATGACCTCGGGATTGTTCTGGGGCGCCGTCGGTGGCGTGAAGCAGTTGATCGAGTTGTTCGCGCCTCCACCGACCCGGGCACAGGTGTTTCTCACCGGCGGAGCGGCTGCGTCGGTCGCGCCTTTATTGTCGGCCGAGGCGCAGCATGAACCGCTGTTGGTGATGGCTGGGATCGCCTTATCGGCGCCGGGCCTGCTCGAGCGATGAATGCGAATGGCGGTCGCGATCGAGCGTCGTTCGGTACCCGTGTGACCGTTGCCACGCCCGACGGTCGCGGAGCCGTTGCCACGGTGGTGGTCGATGGACCTGAGGCCGAGCGGCTGCTCGCCGCGTGCTTTACTCCCGCGGTCGCACGTGGCGTTTCGCAACTGCCAATCGATGCGATTGTCTTCGGACATTGGCACCGCGTTGACGGCGAAGAGGTCGTTGTCTGCCGCGTCGCGGGCGGACGGATTGAAATTCATTGTCACGGTGGAAACGCGGCGTCCGAGGCGATCGTCGCCGACCTCGTTCGTGCTGGCGCCGTGCGCTCCGCGTCACCGGTGTTGATTGAAGCTTCGCGGCTGGCCATTGAATCCGAGGCGATGCTACAGTTGCCGCGTGCGCGTACTTTTCGCGCTGCCGCCATTCTTTGGGACCAATCGTGCGGCGCTTTGCGCCACGCGATTCTCGCGGTATTAGCACATCTCAGTGCTGGCAACCTGGGCGGTGCTTGGCGCGAGCTCCAAACCTTACTCGGTCGGGCGGCTCTGGGGAGGCATCTGGTCGAACCGTTTCGAGTGGTGATCGCGGGTCCACCGAACGCGGGCAAAAGCAGTCTGATCAACGCCTTGCTGGGATACGACCGCTCGCTGGTGTTCGACCAGCCGGGCACCACGCGCGATGTGGTGTCGGCCACGACCGCTTTCGAGGGCTGGCCCGTTGAGCTTGTTGATACCGCCGGCCTGCGAGCAGCGCAGGAGCCGATCGAGGCGGCAGGAGTCGATCGCGCCCGCCAGCAGCTTCGGACCGCCGACGCACAGTTGATCGTATTCGACGGCGCCGCACCTTGGGCGGCCGAAAACGATGCCCTGGTGGCCGATTGCCCTGACGCGATCGTCGTCCATAACAAGTCGGACATCGCCATCGATCGAGGTTTACGACCCAGCGGACTGTGGATCAGTGCCATGCACGGTGACGGAATTGGCAGGCTGATCGAGATGATAGCATCGAAGCTCGTCATGGATCCGATCGAGCCAGGCGCCGCCCTGCCATTTACCCAGGGTCAAATCGACGTTTTGCAAGCTGCCAGCGTCGCGATCGGTTCGCCGCAGTCCGGGGCGAGTGCTGCCTCGTCGCTGTTGACCGATCTTCTCTAGGTGCTGCTGGCCACGCTCGATATACTCACTGCCCCATCGGCTGGACGAATGCACTGGTCCAGCCGCGATCGAGGAGTGAACCATGCCATGACCATCTGGACGCTTCGCTACGTTGCGACCATCGCGGCAACACTGGCATGGCGGGGTTTGTCGTTCGAACCGGCGCCGATCGAGCGATCGTCGGCCGCGCCGGCCGTTGGGGCCTCGCGGATTCAGTCGGCGACGTTCAATGGCATGAAACCGGGCGTTTCGACGCTCGGCGAGGTCGGTGAAGAATGGGGTCGGCCGACCAAGGCGATCCGCCACGGGGCCGACATTCGTCACGTGTACACCATTGAGCCTTTTGAGCGCGTCGATGCCGTTTTTTGCCGTCAACGGCTGGTTTCGCTGGTCGTGCATCTTCGCCAGGCATTCGACGCACCGGTATTGGCCGAGCAGCTTGAGCTCGGCGAGTTTACTCCAGTCGCGATCGTCGACGATGCTGGTACCAGCATTGGACTGGTTTATCCCGAACGCGCCGTGACCTTTCGATTCGTCGCGGGCAATGATGCTCAGGTGGTGCGCATCGAGATGAACGAAATCGCCGCCGCACCATTCTTGCTGCGGGCCGAGGCGCAGCGCACATGCAACTGCGCGGGTTGCCTTGCCGACATCGAACAGGCGATCTCAATTTCGCCTGACTCTCCAGAGCCCTTGGTGCTTCGTGCCCAATTGCAGTTTGCCTTGGCCGATTATTCGGCAGCGTTGGCCTCGAGTACTGCGGCGTTGAAGCGCAACCCAAAAGACCCGGCGTCGCTGACGATTCACGCACAGGTGCTTGCCGCGTTGGGCAACGAGCAGCAAGCGCTTGCCGCGGTTAACGAAGCCATTGCGAATGGGATGAGCACGCCGTATCGGAAGGCAGCAGCATTGGTCGTTCGCGGCCAACTGCTGTTCAATCGCGTTAAGCCCGACGGCAAAGGAGCACTTGACCAGTACGTTCAAGCGATCCAACTTGCCGAGGCCGTGCTGGACGACCATACGGGACACTGTCGCGACGCCCGAGAGGTGCTGATCGACGCCCATGCCCTGGCGGCGGTGGCGATTGCGCACGGCGATTGGAACGATCGGGCGATCGCGGTGCCGAAGTGGCTTGCCAAGGCCATCGAGTTGTCCGATCGCTCATTTCCCGAAGATCGTGATCCCGCGCGGCTGCGAGTTTGCCGTTGGGCACTTTCGGCCTGCACGGTCGATGATTTGCACCTCGACCCTACGCCTTGGGTCGCTGCGATTGAGCAAGCAGCCGCCCGTTTGAACGCGGCGATCGACGATCCGCAAAGTGTGGCGATGCTCGAGCGCGAGCTTGGCTTGGCGCTCAACGACGCCATGCGGGCACACGAGGACCGCGGCGATGCTGCCGGCGCCAAATACTGTGTCACCCGGGCGGCGGCATGCTTCGAGCACATGGCGGTGCTCGATCCCACGATGGCTCTCCGCATGCGACCATCCGAAGGCACGACTCGTCAGTCCGAGGAAACCGTCGCCGGCCGCCCGCTCCCGATGCAGCGACGGTAGTCAGTAGTGCGATGGAGCGGCTCGCGATATGTTATCGCGAATGCAGGCAAACATCGCGGCACCGCACGATCGCCCAGGGGCACGCTCCTGCCCGCCAGGTTGGAGCAATCCGCCGGCAGCGGCGCGCTACGACCTCGTCATTCTCGGGCGACTGACGCCTGAGCTCATCCCAGCAGTCGCGCGCGCAGCCTGCGGTCGGCGAATCGCCTTGATTCTACCCGTCGATGAAGGCGCGAATGCCGGTTTCGATGGCGCGTTGCGGCGAGCGCTGCACGAGATGACGGGCCTCGTCTACCAATCGCAGCATG
>DASZPI010000196.1:0-2764 GCA_035550355.1 Pirellulales bacterium | reverse complement strand
GACCAAGAAGGCTGTCAAGAAGAAGAGCACCAAGAAGAAGGGCGCCAAGAAGTAGTCGCCGCGCTGGCGCGGTGAGGTTCGCTGGCGCTGGCGGCGGCGTGGTCCTTGCGACCACTCCGCCGAATAAGCCGAGAACCTAGGACGACCGACGCCGAACTCTCTGCTACAACGAGAAAGGGCCGCCCGGCAACGATGTCGGGCGGCCCTAAGCGTTTACAGATACCGCCCTTATGGAAATTGTCTTTGCCGCTGAGTTTATAGCACCGATAAGGTCGGCAGCGGCGGCCGGGCGCGATGGCTGGTCGCCAAGTTGGCCACCAGGCGGTGACAAATCTGCTCGAAGAACGGCGCGGCGTCGGGATCGGTGAAGTTGCCGGCCAAGCGACCTTCGTCGCCGTTGATCCGCACTTGGATCGTGATCGGCACCTCGCCCAAGAACGGCACGTCGAGCTCGAGCGCGCGCTTCTTCGCGCCGCCATGGCCGAAGATATCGTAGCGCTTGCCGTTGTCGGGGCAGAGGAAGTAGCTCATGTTCTCCACCATCCCGAGCACCGGGATATTCACCTTGCGGAACATGGCGATCGCCTTCACCGCATCGAGCAGCGCCACATCTTGCGGCGTGCAGACCACCACCGCACCGGTCAGCGGCAGCAACTGCGAAAGCGTCAGCGCGATGTCGCCCGTTCCCGGCGGCATGTCGATTACCAGCCAGTCGAGCTCGCCCCAGTTCGTGTCACGCAAAAATTGCGTGATCGCGCCGTGCAGCATCGGTCCGCGCCACACCACCGCTTCGCCCGGCGGAACGAAGAAGCCCATCGACATGATCTTCATGCCATCGAACTCGGCCGGCTTGATCTTGCGGTTCTCGTCGGCTTCGGCCTTCTGGTTCAGCCCCACCAGGTGCGGAATGCTGGGGCCGTACACGTCGGCGTCCATCAATCCCACCGTGCAGCCGGCGCGGCGCAGGCCGTAGGCGATGCTCGCCGCGATCGTGCTTTTGCCGACACCACCCTTGCCCGAGCCAACAGCGATCACGCTCTTGGCGCGCAGCCCCAGCTCGCCGAGCTGGGCCGCCGGGCGTTGATGAATACTGCCGCCCACCTCGATCTGGGTGAACGACGGAAACTGCTCGCGCAAGCGGGCGACGCATGCGGCGCGCGTCTCCGACCACAGCGGCGCAGCCCATGTCGAAAGGTCGAGCGCCAAGCCGAGCCGATCGCCTTCGATCCGCACGTCGTGCACTTGCCCTTGATCGACGACGCCGCGGCCGGTTTCCGGGTCTTGAAAGTCTTTGAGTGCCGCAAGAACGTCGGCTGCAGTCGCTGGGGAACCGGCCATCGGTCAAAGTGCTCCAAGGAAAAAATGAATCGCCAGGTTAGCCGAGTTGCGGCGTGGCGTCGGACCACGGCAACCGGTCGAGAATCTGCGCGCGCAACGGGCGATCGACCTCGGCTGCCGACGGCCGATCGACGACCCTGAAATGCTGTCGGATCGCCCGGACGAGCAAGCGCAGCTCGTAACGCGATCGCAGCACCTGCCAAGCACCGCATTGCCGCAACGCGAGCTCGAGCTGGTCGCTGCCCGGGCCGACGGCGATCACGACCAGCGGCGCGTGCGGAAACCGCCGCCGCAGCTCGTCAAGCTCGTCGATCGCGGCAAGGGCGCGCGTCGAATCGATTTCGATCGCGTCGATTTCGATCGCAACCACGGCGTGCGGGTTGTCCGCCAGGCGCCGAACCGCCTCGGTCACGGTGCGTACGCCAACGACCTCGACCGGCTGCGAACCAGCCGGTCCGGCGTCGCGTTCGAGTTCAACGCGCCACGCCACCGACCAATCGCCGTTTCGATCGCAGATGATGCACGTCCAATCGCTCATGCGCTTATTCTAAGGGATCGGGGCCGGCTGAACCTAGAGGCTACCGCGGACCGAACCGAGGCGAAGGATCATTCCAGCTCGTCGTCGGGAATGAATTCGGCGACCGGTTCTGTATCGAGATCAGCATCAGCGCCGCTGAGCTCGTCGTCGGCAATCAACCCGAGCTGCACGAGCCGGCGATACAGGCGCGGGCGCGTCATCCCCAGCAGTTTTGCCGCGCGCGTTTTGTTGCCCCGGGCGCGGGACAGCGCCCGTACGATCAATTCGCGCTCGATTTCCGCAAGGAACTGGTCGAGCACGATCGTTTCGTCGCGCAGGCGCGGGTTGCGCGCCGCGCTTGCCGCCAGAAAAAGTCGTGGCGGCAGGTCGTCGACCGTGACCCAGGCCGACGCGGCGTGCGCGTGCGCATGGGCCACGGCTTCCGCCAACTCGCCGAGCTGACCGGGCCACGCATGATGCGCAAGCCGTTCGAGCGCTTCGGGCGTGAATCCTGCCAGTTGCTTGTCGGAGTTCGCGTTGCGTTGCTCGAGCAGCATTTGGGCCAGCAACGGCAGGTCTTCGAGCCGGTCGGCCAAGGGAGGAATCTCGATCGTGATCGTCGCCAGGCAGGCATCCAGCGCCGCGGCAGTCGCACGGTCGCCGGGCAGTTCGGCCAGCGACTGCCGAGCGGTCGAGAGCATTCGCACCGGCAGATCGGCCAATCGCAGAAAGCCAAGCAACTCGGCGCGCGTCTCGCTGCCCAGCAGATCGACATTGGCCAGCAGCAGCGTGGGGCGAGGTTTGTTCTTGGCCGCAGCGCGAACCAGCGCGCGGATCGTCGTCTGCAGCAGCTCGGCCGTGAGCAGCGAACATGCCAGCGGGACCAGCGGGGGCGAGTCGTCGGCAACC
>DASZPI010000195.1:0-3934 GCA_035550355.1 Pirellulales bacterium | reverse complement strand
TCAGTCTTGCCTCGCATGGCATTTCCGTCGCAACTCGCTCGCCTGCGTGCCGCGGTCCCCGTGGTGCTGCCATCGCTGCTGATGTGCGACTTCGGTCGGCTCGGCGAGGAGATCGCGCGGCTCGAGGCCGCGGGCGTCCAGGGACTGCACCTCGACGTGATGGACGGGCACTTTGTGCCTAACCTATCGTACGGTTTGCCGTTGGTCGAAACCTTCCGCCGGCTTACCAAGCTGCCGCTCGATGTGCACCTGATGATCGACAACCCCGGCGCGTACGTCGATCGCTATCGGTCGGCGGGGGCCGATTCGATGACCGTGCACGTCGAGGCGGCCGACGACATTCGTCCGGTGCTCGAGCAAATTCGCCGGTCGGGCGCGGGGGTGGGCCTGGCCTTGAACCCGCCCACGCCGCTGTCGGCGATCGAGCCGGCCCTCGGCATGGTTGACCTGGTGCTGGTGATGAGCGTGATGCCCGGCTTCGGCGGGCAGACGTTCGATCCCGTCGCGCTCGAAAAACTGTCGGCGCTGCGCGCGAAGCTCGGCGACCGTGTGTTGCTGGAGCTCGACGGCGGAATCAAGGCCTCGAACATCGGCCAATGCACGGCCGCCGGCGCCCAACTGCTGGTGGTCGGATCGGCCATTTTCGGCACTCCCGACTACGCGGCCAGTGCCAAGAACCTGACCCATTTAGCTCAGAACAAAGCGAGTAACTAGCCACGATGTTAAAGATCGTGCTTATCCGCCCCGGCTCGACCGATTACGACGACCAGGGACGCATTCAAGGCAGCCTGAACATTCCGCTCAACGCTCGCGGCATCGGCGAGGTCGAGCAGTTGATCCCGCAGTTGCGCACCTTCGCTCCCGAACTGATCTACTGTTCGGAATGCGAGCCGGCCTTGCAAACGGCCACCATTCTGTCCGAAGCGCTCGACGTGAAGCTGAAAAAGCTCGACCGCATGTGCAACCTGAACCACGGGCTGTGGCAGGGCAAGCTCATCGACGAGGTCAAGCGCCAGCAACCCAAGGTCTACCGCCAGTGGTCGGAACAACCCGAGAGCGTCTGCCCGCCCGAGGGAGAAACCATCGGCGAGGTCCGCGAGCGGGTCGAGTCCGCCTTGGGCAAGGTGCTGCGCAAATGCAAACAGGGGACGATCGGCTTGGTGCTGCCCGAGCCGTTGGCGAGCGTGGTGCGCAGTATGCTCGGGCACGGCGAACTGGGCGACCTGTGGCACGCCTGCGAAGAACACGGCCGTTGCGACGTGATCGACCTCGAGGCCCGCGATGCCGCGCACGCGGTCGTGTGGCGCGGGGCAGCCGTCGATAGTCGATAGTTGACAAATCCAAGACCTCGAATCCAAGATCAGCGTTCAAACCGCATGGTGCCTGCGAAAAATACTGTGACTCGGCAAGGCTGCTCGGAAACCTAAACCAGACGCTCGGCCGACTTCGCGCCAGACGAGCGCCAGCCAGCCTAGGGACGACGAACATGGCAACCAGTAAATCGGAAGCGACACCGGTCGAGAGCGCGGCGGTTGTTTCCGGCACGACCACTTCGCCCGCTCCGGTCCGTGCCAAGCGTGGCGTCCCCGAAGGGCTGTGGAAACGCTGTCCCGGCTGCCAGGCGACCATCTTTCGCAAAGAGGCCGAGAAGCGGCTCAACACCTGCCCAGAGTGCGGCTACCACTGGTACGTCTCGGCCTACGAGCGGATTGCGCAGTTGCTCGACCACGGCACGTTCGAAGAGTGGGACGGCCATCTCGAACCCACCGACCCGCTGCAGTTCGCCGACAAAAAGCCGTACGCCGCACGGCTGAAGGCCGAGCAGGCCCGCACGGGACTGCGCGACGCGGCGATCACCGGCAGCGGCATGATCCGCGCTCGGCGCGTGGCCGTGGGCGTGACCGACTCGGCGTTCATCATGGGAAGCATGGGCTCGGTCGTCGGCGAACGGCTCACTCGGCTGGTCGAGCGCGCCACCGAACAGCGGCTGCCGTTGATCATTGTCAGCGGCTCGGGGGGCGGAGCCCGCATGCACGAAGGCATTTTGTCGCTGATGCAGATGGCCAAGGTCTCGGCCGCCTTGGCCCGCTACGACCAGGCGGCAGGCTTGTTCATCTCGGTGCTCACCGACCCAACGATGGGCGGCGTGGCCGCCAGCTTTGCTTCGCTGGGCGACGTGGTGTTTGCCGAGCCCAGGGCGTTGATCGGCTTCGCGGGGCCGCGGACCATTCAAGCCACGATTCGCGTCGAGCTGCCCAAGGGCTTTCAGACCAGCGAATTTTTGCTCGAGCACGGCTTCGTCGATCGCATCGTCACGCGCGCCGACCTGAAGAGCGAGATCGCGCGGATGATCGACTACTGCGGGTTCGTGTAGAAACCCGTGACCGCTCAACGTTAGCCCCTGGCGAATCGCCGGGGGCAAATGCCAGTGCCGCGATTTTGCGTCCCGTCACGGGCATCGGCAGCGCTGCCAAGGCCTCGGTGTCGAACCATCGCCACTCGGTCTTGGGTCGTCCCGACTCGTATTCCGCCACGAGGCAGGTGAGCGTGATGCGAAAGCGTGTCACGCCGTGCTTGAGCGTTGCCAGGCGATCGACGATCCGCACCGTCACGCCGGTAAGCGCCCGCACTTGTTCCGCGGCGTCGGCGTCGTGCGCTGCGAAACGTGGAAAGTCCCAGAGCCCGTCCCAGCGGCCTCCCGATTTTCGGCCGACGAGCACCTTGGGGCCGCGCGATACGACGACCGCAGTCTCGGCAACGCTTTCGACGTTTGGTTTCTTTCGCGCGGCAGGTATCGCCGCATGCCAGCCGCCGGCGTGGGTCGGGCAGAGTTGGCTCACCGGGCACTCGGCGCAGCGAGGCGCCTGCGGCGTGCACACCAGGCTGCCAAGCTCCATCATCGCCTGGTTGAAGCGCCCCGCCCCGCGGCGCGGGAGCAGCGCTTCAGCCAAGTCCCACAACCGCCGCTGACCGGCCGCCTCGGTAACGTCGCCACGATACGCCAGCAGCCGCGCGAGCAGCCGCAGCGTGTTCGCTTCGACGATCGGCGCGCGCTGGTCGAAAGCGATCGACGCGATTGCCCCGGCCGTGTAGCGGCCGATGCCCGGCAATCGTCCCAAGGCATCGAGGTCGCGCGGCACGGCGCCTTGATGCTCGGCAACAATCACCGCCGCGGCGCGGTGCATCTGCCGAGCGCGGCGGTAATAGCCGAGCCCTTCCCACAGCTTGAGGACCTGTTGTTCAGGCGCGGCGGCCAGCGCCCCGACCGTCGGCAGCGCGGCCAGGAACCGCTCGAAGTACGCGACGACCGTGGCCACCTGGGTTTGCTGGAGCATGATCTCGCTGACCCACACGGCGTACGGGTCGCTGGTGCGTCGCCAAGGCAGGTCGCGGGCCGCGCGATCGTACCAGGCCAGCAACCGGCGTCGGAATGCCGCGCGTGCTGCCGCAGTCGACACGCCTGCTCGTGCGGTCATTTGGCCTCGCCTTGCTGCGACTCGGCCAGTTGCTTGAGCCGGGCGAAATCTTCGTTCAACTTCTGCTGGACAATGCCGCCCACGAACGGCGCGAACACGCGCGCCAGCCCCTTGTAGTGGGCTTGCATGGTTTGTTTCAGATGCGTTTTGCCTTGCTCGTCGGCCAGCTCGAATAGGTTCGTCACGTCGAACATGTCGCTGGTCATGCGCACTTCGACCAAACGGTCAGGTTCCGAGCGCGTGACTTCGTCGCGAATCTCGAATCGGCTACCCTGCTCTTCAATAATGATCTTCGATTTCGCGCCGACCGCGTGGCCGCTGGTGGTCAGCGGTTCGATCTCGGTGATGCCTTCGACCCATTGCTTGATCTTGGCCGGCTTAGTGATCCACGCGAACACGACCGCCGGCGGAGCCGCGAGCGTCGCCTCCGCCGTGTTGACCTGCTCACGTCCGCCGAG
>DASZPI010000194.1:0-1580 GCA_035550355.1 Pirellulales bacterium | reverse complement strand
TGACGATCCAAGATGAGCTGATCGTGAGTGCCGGTGGACGAAACTACCTGGTCTGTCACGGCCATCTTTGGGACCGCACGCTGTCACTGCCCAAGTTGGTGGTCGATGCCGCCGACGGTGTCTATCGCGCCGCGCAGTGGGTCGATTCGTCGCATCGTCTGGCTCGACAACTCAAGCGCAATACGAAGATCTTTTGTCGCGCCGTGGCCGAATTGCGGCGGGAGGCCGTCGCAGCGGCCCGAGGGCGGAATCTGAACGGCGTGATCGTGGGTCACTCGCATGTGGCGGGTGATGAATGGGTCGATGATCAACATTTCTTGAATTGTGGGTGCTGGACCGAGCGGCCCACCGGTTACGTGGGCATTCGTGCCGCGTCCGTGCGCCAGTTCGCCTGGCGGGCCCCCATGCGCGTTGCCCTGGCCGCGACGCGGATGCCTTTGCTCGTGGCCAGCCGAGAAGGAAATTAAGTCGTCATGGCGATTGCGGAATCGTTGAGTCGTCGTTGTTTCGGTTACGTTCACGGCAACAATCTGGTCTACAACACCTGTTGGGAGGATCCGCGTCTCGATCGCGAGGCGCTTGCGTTGGGCCCCAACGATCGGCTGATGATGATTACGTCGGCCGGCTGTAACGCACTCGACTACCTGTTGGCCGGTGCCGGGCAGGTGCATTGCGTCGATCTCAACCCGCGGCAGAACGCCTTGCTCGAACTGAAGGTCGCGGGTATTCGCCGCTTGGAGTTCGAAGACTTCTTTTGCATGTTCGGCCAGGGGAACTGGGAGCCGGCAGCGGCCGCCTACCGTGACGTGTTGCGAAGCGAGCTCAGTCCGACAAGCCGCCGATACTGGGACCGCCACATCGAATTCTTCAACGGCCAGGGCCGGCGACGCAGCTTTTACTTTCGCGGCACGAGCGGCTACTTCGCCTGGTTGATGAACGTCTACATCGACCGCGTGTCGAAATTGCGACCGTGCGTCGAGGCGATGCTGGCGGCGGACGGCGTTCGCGAGCAGCAAGCGATCTATGCCAGCTTGAAGCCGCGTCTCTGGCGAGGCTTCGTCCGCTGGCTGATCCGCCGCGATTCGACACTGGCCCTGTTGGGCGTACCCCGATTGCAACGGCAGCAGCTCGAGCGCGATCACCAGGGAGGAATCGCCCATTTCGTAGAGAATTGTGTCGAGTCGGTCTTCACACAGATTCCGATGGCCGATAATTATTTTTGGCGCGTTTATCTCACGGGCAGCTACAGCCCGACGTGCTGCCCAGAATATCTGAAGCCCGACAACTTCCAGCGGCTGCGTGCCGGGCTGGTCGACCGGCTGAGCGTTCACACGGCGTCGGTGCGTGATTTCCTGGAACAGCATTCCGAGCCGCTCACGAGGTTCGTGTTGCTCGACCACATGGACTGGTTCGGGCATCACGATCAGCCGCTGCTGGCGCGCCAATGGCAAGCCTTGCTCGGGCGCGCGGCGCCCGGCGCGCGAGTGTTGTGGCGGAGCGGCGGCACGCGCTGCGATCACGTCGATCGCCTGCCGATCGAATGGCGCGGCCGATCGCGGCCACTGGGCGAATTGCTCCAT
>DASZPI010000193.1:0-1714 GCA_035550355.1 Pirellulales bacterium | reverse complement strand
TAAACTACTCGTTCGGCGGCTCGTATTTGCAGAACACCGGCTTCTCGTCGGCCGACCGCAGGCTGCCCGGGAACTTCGAGCCTGATGGCTACCGCAATGCCAACATCTCGGGCCGCTACGGATGGACGCCGGCCGACAACTTCGATGCCGAGTTCATCATGCGGTATGTTCGCAGCGACGTGCTGACCGATGACGGCGGCGGCGCGTTTATGGACGACCCCAATGCGCGCAGCCGAGTCGATCAGCTCTTCATGCGCACGCAACTGCGCTACGCCACGATCGACGATTTTTGGGAACAGCGGCTGGCGTACAACATCACCAACCAAACGCGCACGTTCAACGATATCTTCACGCCGCAAGCCATCAACTCGTTCAACGACCTGGCGCACCAGAACGGGCAGACGACGCTGGTCGACTGGCGGAACGCATTCAACCTGCACGAGACGAACCAGTTGATTGTCGGTGCGAGCTACTACATGGAGCAAGGCACGTACACCGATATCGCGCCCGACTTCGGTCCGCCGACGATCCTGCCGCCGCAGCAGATCTACGATCCGGCGGTGTATTTCCAAGACCAAATCAAGCTCGGCGAACGATGGTTCACCACCGTGGGCGTGCGGCAGGACAACTACAGCAATGCCGGGGTCGCGACGACCTACCGCGTGAACTCGCTGTATCGGGTGCCGGTGACCAATACCGCTTTGCGCGGCAGCTTGGGGACGGGCTTCAAGGCGCCGACGGTCTTCCAGTCGTTCGCCAACACCACGTTCGACATCAATACCATGACCACCGTTCCGGCATTGGCGCCCGAACAGAGCCAAGGCTACGACTATGGTTTCGATCAGCCGCTGTTCAACGGCCGCGTGGTTGCCAGCGTGACGTACTTCAGCAACAGCTTCACGAACTTGATCCAGTTCGTGTCGGCCGCCACACCGCCGTTCTTTGGCTATTACGCGAACGTATCGCGGGCGCACACGTCCGGGCTCGAGGTGACGGGGCTGATCAACATCAACGACGTGACCAGCCTGACCGCGATGTACACGAAGTTGCAGACGGTCGATGAGTCGACGGGGCTGCCGTTGCTGCGCCGGCCCACCGATCGCGCGAGCATCGGCATCAATCGCAAAATGCTGCGCAATCGGGCGAACGTGAACATCATGGCGCTGTACGTCGGCGCGCGCGACGACGTGTATTTTCCGCCCCCGTTCTTCACGCAAACGCGCGTCGTACTGCCGTCGTACATCATCATGAACATCGCCGGTTCGTACGATCTCACGCCGCGGATGCAGTTGTACGGACGCATCGATAACGTGACGAACACGGTGTACGAAGAGGCGTACGGGTTCGGCACGGCGCCGGTGTCGGCGTATGCCGGCGTGGGATTGAACTGGTAACGGCGACGATGACTAGCGCAGCACGAATCGCACCGGGACCGCGATCTCGTGCTCGACCGGCGCGCCGGCGCGCAGGGCGGGCGAGAATTGCCAATGCCAAACCGCGTCGAGCGCGGCGCGGTCGAGATCGCCCATGCCGCTCGACTCGCGCACGCTCAGCGCGAGCACGCGGCCGTCGACCCCCACCCGGGCTTGCAACACCACGCGCCCCGCGCGGCGCTGGGCCAGCGCCTGGGGCGGATAATACGGGGCCGGGTTCGAGACGAGCTGCGGCAAGCGGTCGACCTCGGCGCCACGCTGCTCGGTCGAAGCCGGCGACG
>DASZPI010000192.1:0-9635 GCA_035550355.1 Pirellulales bacterium | reverse complement strand
CGACGCTCGGCGGGTCGGCCCGGGTTTCGTCCTGCAAGTGTTGCAGCTCGGTGGCCAACTTAATCCCGACCAGGTCGGGCCGCGTGCTCAATAACTGGCCGAGTTTGATGAAGGTCGGCCCCAATTCGTTCAGGGCCAACCGCACGCGGGTTTCGGGACTTTGCCGCGCGAGCAGCTCGCCGCCCGGATCCTTGAACAGCCCTTTGGCGAACTCCAAATCGAAACGGCTGATCCAATCGGCAAGACCGTACTTGCTCAACACCGCAATAATCTCTCGCCACCGAGCGATGTGGCGATAGATTTGCGGAATCGAAGTGATCTTCATCGGCGATTGCTGCGTGGCGGGGAGCGCAAAGGCCGGTTGCCTTGGCTTCTTAGGTTAGACTATTGTAGATGGAAACTCGCAGCGCCCGTAGTGCGTGAACGATGGGGAATCTTTGACGATGCGTACGGCGTTGGCGACTCTGTCGGCAGTCGTGGCTTCGGTGGCGGCAAGTGTCGCCGTCGTGCGTTGGTTTCCACCGGCGACAAAGCCCCCGGCGTCGGCAATTGCCGGCCGCGCCTACCCGACTCAAATCACCAATGCGGCGGCGCTATCTGAGCTTCCGCAAGTCGTGGCCTTGGGAACGCTGGAGCCTGAGCGAGGCGTGATCCAGGTCAGCGGCCCAGCGGCCGATCAGCTTGCGCAACTCAAGGTCCAGGAAGGCGACTCGGTGAAGACCGGGGACGTGCTGGCCGTGCTCGAAAGCTACAAGCTGCGGCAGGCGGAAACGGACGCTGCCAAGGCCGCACTGCTGGAGGCCGAAAAGCAGCTGCCGATCGAACGGGCGGTTGGCGACGCTCAAGTCGCCGAGGCCGAGGTGAACATCAAGCAGGTCGAACTGCGCCGCGGCGACATTGCCACACAGGAGGACAAGGTCAAAACCTTGCGCGCCCAGCGCGACGTGGCTCGCGACGATCTGCGGCGCATCGAGGGGCTCGATGAATCGATCGTTTCGACGCAGCAGCGGCAGAAGCAGAAGCTGTTGGTCGAGCAAGCCGAGGCCGAGTTGCAAGCCAACGAGCATGCCCTCGCATCGCTCAAGGAAACGATCGACTTTGAAATGAGCCTGGCGAAGGTCAGGCTGCAAGCCGCCAAGGCGACCCGCGAGCGGATGATCGCGGCATTGCAGATCGAATCTTTGAAGCGCAGCGTATCGTTGGCCGAAACGAAGCTCGAACTCTCGTTGGTCCGCGCCCCCAGCGACGGGCGCATCCTTAAGGTGGTCATGCAACCGGGCGAGACGACCGGGCAAGTGCCGATCTTGCGCATGGGCCAGGTCGACGACATGTACGCCATTGCCGAAGTGTACGAGACGGATATCGGTCGGGTGCGGGTGGGCCAAACGGCAAAAATCACCGGCGACGCGCTGATCGATGCCGTCAGTCACGAACACTACGCCATGACCGGCAGCGTGACGTCGATCGGCACCATGGTCTCCAAGAACGAGGTGCGCAGCCTCGATCCGACCGATCGCGGCGATCTGCGCATCATCGACGTGCGCGTGCATATCGATCCTAAGTTCCGCGAGGCGGCCTCCAGGCTGGTGAACTTGCAGGTGACCGTCAAAATCGAGACTGCCGAGTCGTCGAGCGCGAATTCGGCTTCCGAGCCCACGGCAGCCACGCAAGCAAAGCGATGAAGACACCGCTCGCCTGGCGCAATCTGTTGCACGAGCGCGTTCGGTCGGGCGTGGCGATCGCCGGAGTGGCGTTTGCCGTGATCCTGATTCTGATGCAGCTCGGCTTCTTCTTTTCTGTCGAGCAGACTGCCACGCTCATTTACGATCGGATGCAGTTCGATCTCGCGATCCTGTCGCGCGATTACTTGCACATGGGCAAGGCGTCGAGCATACCGATCGAACGCTTATACCAGGCCCAAGACCTGCCGGCCGTCGCCGACGTCAGCCCGTTCTGGATTGGCTTTAGCCTGTGGTTGAATCCCGATCCGGCCAGCCGTCAGCGGCGCAGCATGATGCTGTTGGCGTTTCGACCCGACGACGATGTGTTCAAGCTCGGCGACGTGAACGATCGTCGCACGGACCTTAAAGAGGTAGGCACCGTGCTGATCGACCGCCTCTCGCGCAGCGAGTTCGGTCCACATGGTCCGGGAACGGAAACCGATATCGGCCGAACGCCGATTCGAGTTGTCGGCGAGTACACGATGGGAACCGGCTTCAGCGCCGATGGCGCGGCAATCACCAGCGAGCGAACATTTCGCAAGATCCTGCCCATCGTGCCGCAGTCGCGCACCAGCATGGGGCTCATCGCAGTTGCCCCGGGCAGCGATCCTGCCGTCGTGCGCCAACAACTGCAAAAGCTGCTGCCCGACGACACCCAGGTGATGACGCGCGACGAACTGCGCAGCTACGAACAGCACCACTGGGTCGTCAAGACATCGGTGGGCATTATCTTCGGCCTCGGCGTCGGGGTGGCGTTGATCGTCGGCCTGGCGATCGTCTACCAGGTGCTCTCGAGCGATATTGCCAATCGGATGCCCGAATACGCGACGCTGATGGCGATGGGCTATGGCAGGCGATTCGTCTCGGGAGTCGTTCTTCAGCAGGCAACACTGATGGCGGTTGCGGGCTTTTTGCCCGGGCTGACGATCTCGTACGTCCTGTTCAAGGTCGCGGCTGCCGGCGCTCATTTGCCCATGCACATGGGCCCCGGGCTCGTTGTCGCGGTGCTGGTTTTGAACCTGGCGATGTGCATTTGTTCGGGGCTGTTGTCGCTGCGCAAGGTCAACCAGGCCGATCCGGCCGATTTGTTCGTCTGAGTGTTCGTACATCGCTGCGCTTGAACGATCGTATGAAGCGAACCCCGTTGGCTTGGAAGAACCTGACGCACGAATACCGGCGATTATTGCTGGCGGTCGGCGGCATTGGTTTTGCCGTCATGCTGATGTTCATGCAGCTTGGTTTTCGCGGCGCGCTGCTGGAAAGCACGGTTCAATTGCCGTCGCTGTTCAATGCCGACCTGGTGATCGTAAGCAAAACAAAATTTACCATCCTGATCCGCGAGACGTTTGCACGGCAGATTTTGTATCAGGCCCGGTCCTGCCCGGGAGTCGACAAGGCGTTTCCGCTGTATGTCGAGACGCAGCAGTCGTCGTGGTTCCTGCCGCGAGTCACCGAGCATTCGCTGCCGATCCGCACGCTGGCGTTCAACCCGCGCGAACCGGTGCTGCTGATTCCCGAAGTGCTCTCGAACTCGCGCAAGCTGCTCGAGACCGACAGCCTGTTGTTCGACCGCAAATCGAAGCCAGACTACGGAAACCCGGTGGCCGGCGAGACGGCGTACCTGGCCGATCATCGAGTGCGTGTGGCTGGAACGTTTAGCCTGGGGACCGACTTTGCAACCGACGCGACGGTCATCGTAAGCGATCGCACCTACGCCGAGTTTTTTTTCCCGCCGAACTCGGGCGACGAGGCGCTGGCGCAGGTCGATATCGGCCTGGTGACCCTGGAGCGTGGCGCCGATCCGAAGCGGGTGAAGGCTCGGCTCGAGGAAATGCTGCCCGACAACGTGCGTGTCCGCACCAAGGCCGAATACATTGCCAGCGAGCAAGACTTCTGGAATCGCAGCACGCCCGTGGGCTACGTGTTCGGCTTCGGCATGGTCCTTGGTTTCGTGGTCGGCGTGATCATTTGCTACCAGGTGCTGTATTCCGACGTGTCGGACCATCTCCCCGAGTATGCCACGCTTAAGGCTATGGGCTACCGTGCCCGCTATTTTGCCGGCCTGATCATGCAAGAGTCGTTCATCTTGTCGATCTTGGGCTTTATTCCGGCACTGCTGGCCAGCGAGCTGATGTATCTGGGCCTGGCAACGATCACCGGCTTGCCCTTGAACCTAAGCTGGACTCGTGCAATCAGTGTTCTGTTTCTGGCGGTCTGCATGTGTGCGGTTTCGGGTTTGCTGACCCTGCGTCGCTTGTTGGCCGCCGATCCCGCGGAGCTGTTTCGATGAGCGTCGCTTCGTCGTCGACGACCCCTGCCCAGCCTGAGATGGCGACGCGCCAAATGCCGTCGCACGATGGCCAACCACCGCAACGCGAGCTGGCGGTGTTTGTCGACGGCTTGAACCACTCGTTCGGCGAAGGCGAGCTGGCCAAGCAAGTGCTGTTCGATAATCACCTCGAGCTGACGCGCGGTGAGATCGTCATCATGACCGGCCCTTCCGGCTCGGGTAAAACCACGCTGCTGACCTTGATCGGCGGCCTGCGCACGGTCCAGCGGGGCAACCTGCAAGTCATGGGTCGCGAGATACACGGCCTGAACGCTCAGCAGTTGGTCGCGGCGCGGCGGAATATCGGATTCATTTTCCAGGCGCATAATCTGTTTGCCTCGCTGACGGCAATGGAAAACGTGCGAATGTCGCTCGAGCTTACGCAGCACAACCGCAAGGAAATGGACGAGCGCTCGGCCGAGATGCTCACCGCGCTCGGCCTCGGGCAGCGAATCCACTACAAGCCTTCGTCGCTCTCAGGCGGTCAGCGGCAACGCGTGGCGATCGCGCGGGCGTTGGTGAACCGGCCGAAGCTGATCCTCGCCGACGAGCCGACCGCGGCGCTCGACAAGCAATCGGGACGCGACGTGGTCGATCTACTGCGAAAGTTCGCCCAAGAAGAAAAGACCACCATCTTGATGGTCACGCACGACAACCGCATTCTCGACGTCGCCGATCGGATTGTGAACATGGTCGACGGTCATATCGTGTCCGACGTCGTCGTCAACGCGGCGGCGGTGGTCTGCGATTTCCTCCGCAGTTGCCCGCTGTTCGTCGGCATGACGCCCAGCATGTTACTGGCCGTGGCCGACAAGGTGACGATCGAACGGCACGCCACAGGCACCGACGTGATCCGCCAAGGCGAGCAGGGGGACAAGTTCTACATTATTCACCACGGCGAGGCGGAAGTGCTGGTCGATCAGAACGGCGAAGCCAAAAAAGTTGCCGCGCTCAAGGAGCGCGACTTCTTCGGCGAGACGGCGCTCATGCGCCACGAGCCGCGCAATGCGACCGTGCGCACCACCAAGGACTCGGAATTCTACGTGCTTGGGAAGGCCGATTTTCAGAACGTCATCGACACCAGCGAGACCTTCAAAGAAGAGCTGCGCAAGGTGCTCTTCCAACGCCAATAGTCGCCGCTATCGCAGCATCGGTCCGTCGAATTGCACGCGGCGAACGATGGCGACGCGGGCGCCGTCGGTTGAGGGCCGATCTGCCGGTTCCTCGGTCATCGGCGCCGCCAGGCGGTCGTAGCCAGCCGGTTCCTTCACCGTCGTCAGCTCAACGTCGGCCGGCGTGGGAGCCGAAATCGGCTCGGATAGGCTTTCGGTGTCGATCCACGGGCAATTGCCCTGGCCAACGCACTCGGCTACGAGCAGTCCTTGCAGCTCGCGCAACTGGAACAGCGACTTCTCGACGGCGGCGATCGCTTCGATCGTTTGACCGTCGGCCGCCAAGCGACTCAGACGAGCCACGGCGATCTCGGCAAAGTTCGAGCCGCCGGTCTTCTGCAGCTTTTCGAGATCGGCCAGGCGATGGTCCCATGTCTTGGCCCGCTCCAATGCCAACGCAACTTGCCGCATGCGCGTGTTATAGGTTTCCACCGCTTCGCGAATTTCCTCGGCAATCTCGCGCTCGCGACGCGCCAACATATCGGTCAGTTGGCCGCGGCGCTGGGCGATCTCGCGCGCCAGGATCGAAGGCAACAGGCAGCGGACGATTTTCGATTTGCATCCCGACGATTCCGCGGCAAGCAGTCCGTTGACCGAGCGCAGATAGTCGCGCACCAGATCGATGGTTTGGCCGTTCAAGGCCGATACCAGTCGCCGCAGCGTGTTCAACTCGGGGCGTTGTGCGAGGCCTACCTGCACCTCGGCCTCAACATCGAGTGGCACGTACTGCGCCGAAAGCGATGTTGCCGGCCAGAAGCGAGCGCCGACCTGGCGCGTCTCGAGCCCGAGCAAGCGACGCAGCTCGTGGTTGCCTTGCGTCAGTGCCAGCTCCAAATCTTCGACCTGCGAGGCGACTTCGATTTTCCGGCGTTCGAATTCGGAAGCATCGAACGGAATTTGCAGGCCTTGATGCCGCATCTGGTCGATCTTCGCGAGCATGCCGTTGAGCTCGACCATGCTGCGATCGAGCACGTCGCGCTTCGCCTCGCCTTCGGCAAGACTATAGTACAGTTGCATCGCGGCGCCGGACGACTTGTTCTGCAGCTCGGCAGCCACACCGGTGAGCACCTGCCAGCGCAAGCTTGCGGCTGCTTGATGATCGTGCCGACTTGTCGCGGCATCGCGCTCGCGAACAATCGAGCTAGCCATGGGAGTTGCCGAAGCGGCCATGCATTGGCACTGCTGCGGCTGCAACGCGTAGTAGTGGTGCTCGGGCCGAGGCGGAGGCGCTGGTTCGTCGGACGCGCTCCACGGCATGGTTCCGCGCGGAATGGCGGGGAGCAGTTCCTCGATCCACCGCGAGCAGCCGGCGGCCGCCGAATTGCCGCACGGCTGGCAGCGAGGCATTTGCGCGCAGCCGGCGATCGATAGAGCAATACTCAGGGCTACGATCAGCCCTCGGCTCCCATCGCGCATGCTTCACCTTCCCTGGTCTACAAAAGCGCAGCGTCCAGCACTCCGCTTTATCGAAGAGAAGACTATTCGGTCTGGAGGAAATATGCCGGTTGTTCCCAAAGAAGCATGCCAGCATCAGACCGCAGGGAATTTAGGTGGATTGGGTATAGCCGTGCTCGACAAACCAGTTCCACGCAGCCTCGGCGGCTTTGCGTGCCGGCCGAGGTCGATAGCCAAGCTCGGCCGCCGCGCGTGCGTAGCTGAAGTGATGCGGCAAGCTCGACAAGGCCACCGCCGCCGAGTTGATCAACGGCTCGTGTCCGGTGCACAGCCGCCAACCGTCGCCGAGGTAGCCCGCGCCAAGCACCATCAGCGGGCCGGCGCGGAACCAGGGAGCGCGGGTACCGGCGATTTCGGCGAACATCCGCCAGGCATCGATGTACGACATCGGCTCGCCGCCGAGGATATACCGTCGCCCCGGCTTGCCGACTTCCAACGCCCGCAAAATGCCGGCCGCCACATCCCGAACATCGCAGAAATCGTTGCCACCGCGCGGAGCGACCATCGGTTTGGCGACCGCGACATCCAACAACATACGCCCGCTCGAAGGTTTCCAATCCCAAGGGCCGAGCATGAACACCGGATTGACGATCACGGCATCAAGACCGAGGGCGACCTGCTCAAGCACCACCACTTCGCCCTGGCGTTTGCTGACGACATAAGGCACACGCGTGCGCGGGTCAGGTGGCGTTTCTTCGTTGGCCGGGTTCGCCAACGTGCCCACGCCCAGTGCATCGACGCTCGAGACGTGAACCAGCCGGATACCCGCTTCGCGGGCAGCCTGCGCCGCGTTGCGGGCCCCTTCGATGTTGATTGCCTGGTGCATCTCCGCGCCCGACCAGCCGATGTGGACGTGGCCCGCGGAGTGGATCACGGCCTCGACGCCGCGACACGCGGCGCGCACCGAATCGAGATCGCAAACGTCGCCGATCAAGCGCTCGACCGCTAAACTTCCCAACGGGCGCGGGTCGCTGGTCGAGCGCGTGAGCACGCGAACGTTCATGCCGCGCTCGAGCGCGAGCCGAGTGACATTGTTTCCCACCAGACCGGTGGCGCCGGTGACAAGGATGCTCATGTCAAGCGCGATCGCTGAGGGGCCTGAAATGCGATGTTCATGATCAGCTCGGCGACCTCGGCCGAGGCGTCGGGCCGCGCGAGTTGCCGAATGCTGGAACGAAGATTATTCCGCATGATCGCATCCGATGCGAGACGGTCGATTTCGCAGGCAAGGTCGGTTGCCAGATCGGCCGAGTTGCGCGGGTCGACCATGCGGCAAGCGCCTGCCGAGGCGTATGTCATCGCGTTGCGGCGCTGATGGTCGTCGGCCGAAGCGGCGTACGGAACAACGATCGCCGCCGCGCCGAGTGCCGCCAGCTCGGCCAAGGTTGTTCCGCCCGCGCGACAGACCACGATATCGGCCTCAGAAATCTCATCGGCAACGTCGGCTGCAAACGTGGTCAATCGCACACAGCGACTGGTCTCGGCATAGCGTGCGCGGGTCGCAGCCAAATGCGCTGCGCCGGTTTGATGCACGACCTGCCAGCCTCGCAAGCTCTGGCCCAGTCGAGCAACTGCCAACGGCACGGCGCGGTTCAGTTCGTCGGAGCCGCCGCTGCCACCAAGCACCAGCAGCCGCGGCGCAGATCGGCCGGGATGCGGTCGTCGGCGACCGGTGATCGCTGCGCGGAGCGGATTGCCCGTGCAGCGAAAGCGATCGTCGCTGACGCGCAGGCGGCGGCGCGCTTCGTCCATTGCCGCACATACCAGCGCGGCGTGTGGGGCGAGCCAGCGGGTCACGCGGCCCGCGAGCGCGTTCTGTTCGAGCAAGACCAGCGGACGTCCGGCGAGCACCGCGGCACGCGACATCGGCACGCTTGTCCAACCACCCAGGCCGACCACCACGTCGGCTTGATGAATCGATAGCCATTTCCGCGCTGCGGCAACGCCGGTTGCGTAGCCTGCCGCGAATGCTGGAATGCGCCACCAGCGTCCGGGCAACGGGCGACATCGGAATGAAACGCACGAGTGGCCGAGAGACTTGAGTTCGCGCTCTTCCCATCCCCTCGGTCGGACCGCGAACGTGATGCGCGCGGTCGGGTCGTGTGCGGCGATTTGCTCAGCCACGGCGATTCCAGGATACAGGTGGCCTGCGGTACCGCCGCCGCAAAACACGATGTGCAGGCTCATCGACACGTGCTCCGCGCTAAGGCAAGCCGCTGCCATGCCAACGGTCGTTCGATGATGCTCGCCGTAATCAGCAGGCCTAGGACCGCACACAGCGCGGCCCAGGCCCATAACATTCGCACCACTCGTGTTTCAGGCCAGCCCAGAAATTGGAAGTGATGGTGCAGCGGCGCGCAACGCAGCACACGTCGACCGGTGAATCGAAACGCAGCGATCTGCGCGATCACGCTGACGGCTTCGGCGACGAAGACTCCGCCCACCAGCAACCAAACCCATTCGCGTTCAAGACCGATGGCTAAATATCCCAGCAGTGCTCCGATGGCGAGCGAACCGGTGTCGCCCATGAAGATGCGGGCTGGATGGCGATTGAACAGAAAGAATGCGAGCAGCGACCCATCCAGTGCCGCAGCCAGCACCAGCACGTCGTCAGCGGCATGCGCCAGCAGCGCGATTCCGCCCAAGGCCGCGGTGGCCCAAAGGCAGCAACCCGCGGCAAGGCCGTCGAGTCCGTCGGTCAGATTCACGGCGTTTGACGAGCCGACAATGACGAACACGATCCACGCCGCCGACCACGGCGAGCCATCGGCCAGCGTGCTTTCGAAGACGACCGCGATCGGCGTCGCGATGCAAATCTGACCGAATAATTTTTGCCGCCGCGTCAGGCCGCAGCGCCGGCGGCATTTCAACAGGTCATCGATCGCCCCCAGGCCGGCCATGCCGATTGTCAGACCGATGGCGAGCACGACGAAGGTTTGGAACTCCGCGCACCAAGCG
>DASZPI010000191.1:0-10450 GCA_035550355.1 Pirellulales bacterium | reverse complement strand
TTCCCAGTCCTAGCAAATCGCCGCGCTGCCGTGCGACCTCGCGCAGGCAATCGTAGCGATGGCTCATCTGCGCCAGCTCGTACAGGCTTGGCGCAAAATGCCCGCCGCGTGCCTCGGGTGGCAGCAACTCGGCAACAGCGCGCATCGCTTCGTCGTAGTGCCCCAACCGTGATTGCAGGCTGATATACACCTCCGCGGGTCCGCTGCCGATCTCCGATACCGGGCGTTCCGTCGCTTTGTTCTTAAAGAACGCGAGCGCCTGCTCCACGTTCTCGCCCAGCAGCGCGCGGAAGAACAACGCAGAGCTTGGATACGCCTCGGTAAACGGCGTCTCGCCGGCGAATTGAAACTGCTGATTCAGACGTCGGCCGTACTCGGTTAGATCGACGGCCAAACGCAAAACGTCTCGATCATCGACCAACAGCGCGAAGCGCACCACCGAGTTCAAGTGCGACGTGTCGATGTGATAATTGTCATCGGCAAATAACCAGTCGCGGTCGGCGACCAGCTCGGCAATCGTCTTTTCCTTCGGCCGCGCGCCTTCTTGACGTTGAATATCGCGCTCGAGCGACTCGAGCAGTTCACGATGAATGAACCGCACCAATGAACTCGCAATTTCTTGTTTCTCGTAGCGCGAGAGCTTTGGCAACTCGGCATCGAACATCGAAATTGCATTGCAGAGGCCGTAGTGATTTAGCACCTGGCTGAATCCCCAGGCCGGCGCGATCCCTTCGTACACGGCCATCTCGATCATCATTTCGAAATTATCTTCGCTGATGTTTTGCTCGAGTGCGGCGCGGATCGTCGCCTTGTCGCCGACCGGCCGCAGGTACATCCACGCTTCGCGAATCATGTTCTCTTCAAGCAGCCAAGCGCCAATTTCACGGCAGGCGTTAAGGTAGGCCTGCTCCATTTGGGTGCGTAGCGGCTCGCACAAATCGTCGAGGCTGCTGGTCGCGACGAGCGGAAGTCCGGCGGCGTGCCGCGCCTGAACCAACCGCAGCTCGAACAGGTCGTGAAACCGGCGCTCGCTTCGCAGCTGCGCGGCCAAGGTCGCAAGCCCCTCGTTGCAGTCGCGCGCAAACGCGGTCTCGATGGTGTCCAAGGCGGTATCCGTCATGGGAACTCGATTCAGATGCGATCGCAGGGAGGAATAGGCGTGGCCTTGCATCGTACCACGCCGACGGCGTGAGAACAGTTCACAATCCGCCCGCCCAGACCGATCGGCCGCCATCGACCGCGATGCTGTCGCCCGTGACGAAATCGTTGTCGATCAGGTACAGAATTGCCTGCACTACATTCCCCGGGGTGCCGGCATGTCGCACCAGGGTCGCATCGGTCGCACGGCGGCGCTCGACCTCGGGCATATCCAGCGGCAGCATCACCGGTCCGGGTAGCACGCAGTTCACGCGCACCTTGGGGTTTCGCGTGGCAAGCTCGACGGCCATGCTCCGTGTGAGCGCCGGGATCGCCCCCTTCGACGGGAAATATGCCGCATAATTCACGTAAGGCCGCCGTGCAGCCCAATCGCCGATGTTGATGATCGAACCTCCTTCGGGTTGATTGACCATCACAAAGCCGACGCGCTGGCAGCATAAAAAAGTGCCAAGCGTGTTGACCTCAAAATGCTCGCGCACGTCGGCAGCCGCGACCTCTTCGAGCGGCTTCGGTTTCCAGATCGCTGCGCAGTTGACCAGCGCGTCGATTCGCCCGAAGCGGCCAACGACATCATCTACCAGGCGGTTGACCTGATGCTCGTCGGTCAAATCGGCACCGAAGGCGGCTGCATCGACTCCCTGGCGGACGATCGCTGCGGCGCGCTGGCGAGCTTCGTCGGTTCCGGTGCGATAGTGGATCGCGACGCGCCAGCCGCGCGACGCCAGCGCCTCGATCACGTGCGAGCCGATCCGCCGGCGGCCGCTGCCGGTGACCAGCGCGACGTTCGGCGATTGCGATTGAGGTGTCGGTAATTGAGAGTCAGCGGAAATGGTCATCGTCGCGATGCTTCGCCCCCCGAACCCTGACTCCCGAACCCTGACTCCCTATTTCCGTCCGGTCTTCCAGATCGGATCGGCGTGCGACTCGGTCGAGCTAGCGAACCAGCGGGTCGACACGACCTTTTGCTGGGTATAGAACTGGATCGCCTCGGTGCCCTGGATGTGCAGGTCGCCGAAGAACGAGCGGTTCCAGCCGGTGAACGGAAACCACGCCATCGGCGCGGGGACGCCGACATTGATGCCGATCATGCCGGCGTTGAACTTGCGCTTGAACTCGCGGGCGGCGTAGCCGCTGCGGGTGAAGATCGCGGCGCCATTGCCGTACTCGCAGCTCTTGCCAATCTCGATGGCTTGCTCCAACTCGTCGACCCGCGCGACCGACAGCACCGGCCCGAAGATTTCTTCGCGCGCGACGCGCATTGTCGGCTGCACCTGGTCGATCACGCTGGGCCCCAGCAAAAAGCCGTTGGGATCGAGCTCGCGCCGCCGGCCGTCGAGCGCCAGTTGGGCGCCCTCCTCGGCAGCGATCTCGAGATAGCTGGTCACCTTTTCCAGGTGGTCACGGGTCACCAGCGGGCCCATGTCGACGTCGGCCCCTGAATCGGTCGGGCCAACCTTCATCTTCGAGCCCGTCGCGCACAGCCGTTCGACGAGCGCGTCGCCGATCTTGCCCACCGGCAGGGCCAGACTGCCGGCCATGCAGCGCTCGCCGGCACAACCGAAGGCCGATGCGGCCAGCGCGGCAACGGCTTGATCGAGGTCGGCGTCGGGCATAATGATCAGGTGATTCTTCGCTCCGCCGGCCGCCTGCACGCGCTTGTCGTGTTTCGTGCCCATCTCATAAACATGACGCGCCACGCGCGTTGATCCGACAAACGACACGGCCCGCACCTGCGGGTGCGTGAGCAGCGCGTCGACGCACTCGCGGTCGCCGTGCACGATGTTGAACACCCCGGCGGGCAATCCCGCCTCGACCAGCAACTCGCCCAGCCGCACAGCGGACAGCGGCACTTTTTCGGAGGGCTTGAGCACGAAGGTGTTGCCGCACACCAGCGCCACCGGGAACATCCACAACGGCACCATCGCCGGAAAGTTAAACGGCGTGATGCCCACGCACACCCCCACGGGGTGTCGGCTGGTCTCGCAGTCAACGTTCGTGGCGATGTTCTCCAGCGACTGTCCCATCAGCAGGCTCGGTATGCCGCAGGCGAACTCGACCATTTCGATGCCACGCTGGACCGACGCGCGGGCCTCCGGCCGGGTCTTGCCATGCTCGCACGTTACCAAGGCGGCCAGTTCGTCAAAGTGGGCGTGCATCAGCTCGCGAAAACGAAACATCACGCGCGCCCGGTCGACGGGTGGCGTATCGGCCCAGGCGGGTAGCGCCTCGGCGGCAGCCTGCACCACCCGGTCGACATCGTCGGCTGAGCACATCGGCACCCGTGCGATCACTTTGCCGGTCGACGGATTGAACACATCACCCGTGCGCTGGGCATCGATCGCCTGCCAGCGACCGCCGACGAGGATTGGAACGCGTTGAATCGTCGTGCTTCGTTCGGCGACACTCATGGCAGCGCTCCGGCAATGCGAGCAATTTGTTCGGTCGAGTTCAACGGGGTATTATAGCCGGCGGTTTTCCGACGTCTTTAGCCCCCGGCGAAGTCGCCGGGGGCCGAATATCCCATCCTCTTACATTCGTCTCTATGCACCGAATCATCCGCGGCGGACTCATTCAAGCCACGCTCAGCGAACCCGGCACCGCGCCGGTCGCCAAAATCAAACAGTCGATGATCGACAAACACGTGGCGATGATCGGCCAAGCGGCCGAGGCCGGCGCCCAGGTGATCTGCCTGCAAGAATTGTTCTATGGCCCGTACTTTTGCGCCGAGCAGCAGACCAAGTGGTACGAACTGACCGAGCGAATCCCCGAAGGGCCGACGACGCAGCTCATGATGGAGCTGGCGAAGAAGCACCAGACCGCGCTGGTGATTCCGATCTACGAGGAGGAAATCACCGGCGTGTACTACAACACGGCCGCGGTGATCGATGCCGACGGCAGCTACCTGGGCAAATTCCGCAAGATTCACATCCCGCAGGTGCTGCCCGGTTTCTGGGAGAAGTACTATTTCAGGCCGGGCAACCTGGGCTACCCGGTGTTCAATACGCGGATCGGCAAGGTTGGCGTCTACATTTGTTACGACCGCCACTTTCCTGAGGGGGCACGCTGCCTGGCGCTCAACGGCGCCGAGATCGTGTTCAACCCCTCGGCCACGGTCGCAGGGTTGTCCGAGTATCTGTGGAAGCTCGAGCAACCGGCCCATGCGGTCGCCAACGGCTACTTCGTGGGGGCAATCAATCGTCCGGGGATCGAAGAGCCGTGGCGGATCGGCGAGTTCTACGGGCAGAGCTACTTCTGCAATCCGCGTGGCCAGATCATTGCCGAGGGCTCGCGCAGCGGCGACGACATCGTGATCGCCGACTTGGACTTGGACATGATCCGCGAGGTGCGCAACACCTGGCAATTCTTCCGCGATCGCCGACCCGAAACCTACAGCGAATTGGTGAAGCCGTGAACGGGCGGAGGTCGGGATTCGGGATTCCGAATTTCGCGGCACCGGCGTTTTCGGCCGTGCTCTGGGCGGTATTTTCCCTCGCGGCCGACGCGGCCGAGCGGAAGTCGGTGGTTTGCGACGGCGTGCGATTTCAGCCGATGCGCGGCCACGAGCAGGCCATGGTCGGCGGCAAATTCACGGGTTCGAACACGGCTGCCGATCGTGGCTACGTAGTGCTCGCCGAGATCATCCAGGCGCCGCCGGCCGGCAAATGGACGAAACTAAAGTTCGCGAACGATCGTCCGTACCGCTGGATTCGTTACGAGGGGCCGCCAGGTTCGTTCGGCCGGGTGATGAAGATCGAATTCTTTGCCGGCGACAAAAGAATCGAGGGGCAAGTGATCGCCCCGTTTTCCCGGCGCGAATGGATGCGCGTGGTCAACGACGAGCCCACCAAGGGGGCTCAGGGGCTGAAGCCCGACGACCAGTACGTGGGACTTGACCTGGGCGAACGCGCCGCGTGCGCGCGGCCCTCGATCAGCCCGGGCGGCGCGATATTCGACGGGAGCCTGACGATGACGCTGCGGTCGAACACACCCGGCGCAACGATTCGCTACACAACCGACGGCACCTTGCCGACCGAGTCGAACGGCATGGTCTATTCGCAGCCGGTGCAGTTCACAAGAACGACGAGCGTGACTGCCGTAGCGTTTGTGGATGGTCGCGGCCCCAGCCCGGCGGTCGACGCGGTCTATGTTGCCGAGCCGGCGCCGAACCGCAACACTTTGCACTTCGGCAACAGTCTGACGGGTAACGCCTTGGGACGGTTCGAGCTGTACCTGCGCAGCGCGGGCGTGGTGCACACGACGAAAGAGCTGCTCATGGGCGGCGGCCTGACCTACAGCCTGTGGAACTCGGCGATCGTGCCGCCGGGCGACCCCAGCGACACGACGCGCTGGCGTGAGCTGTACTCGACCGACCATTCGCTCGACGGCAAGGCGGCGTACGCGCCCGAACAAGTGGCCAAATGCGCGAACGACTGGCGGACCATCTGGTCGAGCGTTGAGAAAATCAGCGATGTGACCTTCCAGCCTCGCGATGCCGACGTGACCGAGGAAGCGGCGTACACGCTGCGCTGGTTGAACGTGGTGCGCGAAAAGTTCCCGGACGTGCAGCCGTGGTTGTACATCGAATGGACCGAGCGCGCTCGGCAACGCGCAACCGACCTGGGCACGCAACCCAGCCGGGCGATGAAGAAAACCTATCCCGCGCTCACGTGGGAAGAGTCGATGGCGGCGATGATGCTGTACGGTGAAGAGGTGCGCGACGCGATCGCCGAGCAAGATCGCGGCGCCAAGCGAGCGCGGATTATTCCGGTGGCCGTGGCGATGGGCATGATCCATCGGCAGATCGAAGATGGCGCGTTCCCCGGCGCGGCGGCCGACGATTTTTATCCGCTGCTGTACAGCGATCACGTGCACGTCAGCGGCGAGGGCTCGTACCTGGTTGACCTGGTGTGGTATGCGGCCATGTACGGCCAATCGCCCGAAGGCAAGCTGCTGCCGCTGCGGTTGAACTTGTCGACCGAACAGGCCGCCTCGATGCAGCGGCTGGCATGGGAGGTGGTGAAGAATTATCCCGATTGCGGGCTGGATGAAGAGGGCTCGCAGCCCGTCGCCGCGCCGCAATTCACGCCCGACAAGCGAACCGTCGAGGGAGCGACGCGGCTGAGCATCACGTCGGCGACGCATGGCACTTGGTTTCGCTACACGCTCGACGGCAGCCAGCCGTCGCGCACGCACGGCTACATTTATTGCGGCGCTGTCTGCGTGCCGCCGGGCGTGACGATCAAGGCGATCGCTTACAAGAGCGGTTCGGCCGACAGCGGCGTAGCGGAATATGTTGGAGGTCAGGATTCGGGAATCGGGATTCGCGGAAAACAGTAAAATCAGTACACCGAATCCCGTATCCCGACTCCCGCCCCCGCCCGATGAAGACCAAAGACGACATTGTCAGGGATTGGCTCCCCCGTTACACCGGCCGCGAGATCGATGAGTTCGGCAAGTACATTTTGCTGACGAACTTCTCGGTGTATGTCGATCGGTTTGCCGCGCGCTTCGGGGTGCCGGTGGTGGGTCGCGATAAGCCGATGCAGTCGGCCACGGCCGAGAACATCACGATTCTGAATTTCGGCATGGGCAGCGCCATGGCCGCCACGGTGATGGACCTGCTGTCGGCGGTCGCGCCCAAAGCGGTGTTGCTGCTGGGCAAGTGCGGCGGATTCAAAAAAACGAAGGTCGGCGACTTTATCCTGCCGATCGCGGCGATTCGCGGCGAGGGGACGAGCAACGATTATCTGCCGCCCGAGATTCCCGCGCTGCCATCGTTCCGCTTGCAAATGGCGGTCTCCGCCATGATCGTTCAACATGGGCTCGATTACTGGACCGGCACGATTCACACCACCAATCGGCGTGTTTGGGAGCACGACGAAAAGTTCAAGGCCTATTTGCGCGAGACGCGCGTGATCGGCATCGACATGGAAACCGCCACCGTATTTGTGGTGGGATTTGTGAATCACATTCCCAAGGGCGCTCTGTTGCTGGTGAGCGACAATCCAATGACGCCCGAGGGAGTGAAGACCTCTCGCAGCGATCGCACGGTGACGGAAAAGTACGTGACCGCGCATCTTGATATCGGCGTGGCATCGCTGGTCGAGCTGCGCGATTCGGGCGAAAGCGTCAAACATTTGCGGTTTGAGTGACACGAAAGAGGCCATGATGCGAATCAGCGTCTTGATCGCGATTGCGGCGATGCTTGCGAACATTCCATCCACGGCATGGTCAGCCGATCCGGCGTTCACCATTCGCCAGGCGATCGACGCTCACGGCGGAGCCGACGTGCTAGAAAAGTACCCGGCCATGACCGCCAAGATGAGCGGCACCATGCAGTTCTCGGGCGTGGAAGTGCCGTTCACCGGAACACTTGCCATGCAGGTGCCCGGCAAAATGCGATTGGAGCTGAACATCGCAAACTTGGGGCTGCCCGTGGCGATCGTCCAAGTGGTCGATGGCGAGCAGGTGTCGCAAACCGTCAACGGCGCGCCGTTGCCGCTCGGCGGGCCGATGCAGAACGAGCTGAAACAAATGGCGGCGATGCAAGAACTCTCGATGCTCACGCCGCTCTTAAACTCGAAACGCTACACGATCAAGTCCGAGAAGCTCGAACGAGCGGGCAACCGCTCGCTCGCGGTGATCACCGTTCGAGCCAAAGGCATGCGCGACGTCAAAATGTATTTCGACAACAAGACCGGCCTCCTCGCAAAAATGCAGCGGCGGGCCATTGGTCCCGAGATGCGCGAAGTAACCGAGGACACGATGTTCGACGATTACCAGGCGCTCCATGGCATGATGGTGCCGATGAAGTCGAAGGCCATGCACGACGGCAAGCAGTACATGACCATGACCTTCAGCGACGTGGAACTCTTCGAACGGCTCGACGGCGCGAAGTTGCGGTAGCCGCACGATCGACCGGACGAGTCGCTGTACTACTCGTAGTGCAAGGCGGTCAGCAGTTCGAGGCGGGCGGCGCGGCGGGCCGGCAGCGTGGCGGCAGCAATCACCACCAGGTACGCGATCGCCAGCAGACCGAGCACAAACATCGGGTGTGCCGAATACGCGATCAGATGGCCCGTTTCGCGCATCGTGCCGACGTGCATCAGCCAGGCCATTCCCGCGCCGATGACCATCCCTGGAACCAGACCGATCAGCCCCAGGATCGAAGCCTGGCAGAGGATGGTGCGGCGGATTTGACGGCGGGTCATTGCCACCACCCGCAGGATGGCGAGCTCGCGGGTCTGTTCCATCACGTTCATCGCCAGCGTATTGACGATGCCGAACGCTGCGACCATCAGTGCCAGCGACAACAACACCCACAAGCAGCCTACAACGCCGGCCATCATCGTATCGACCAACTTCCGCAACGATGCCGCCGACTGCAACAGCAGGCCATGCTCATCGGCTACCTGGCGCAGCTCGCTTTCGACCGACTGCATGGCCTCCGGCTGGGCCTTGATGAGATACGCGTCCACCCCCGTCACGCCCAGCCGCCGCTCGGCAGTGTCGCGTTGCATGAAAATCGCTAGGCCGCCCACAGTGTATTCATTGGTCACGCCCGCCACGCGGAACGTTTCCAAACCCTGGTTGGCTTGCAGCTTGATCGAGTCTCCCAGGCCGACATGCAATCGCTCGGCAATTTTGGTTCCGAGCACGACGTCGCCCTGGGCGAGGCCGCGGCGAACCTCGGGCTCGCTTCCTTCGCGCAGGTCGAGTGGCAGCGGCTCATCGGAGGGGAAGTCCTTCGCCACGAGAACCACGCCCTGGTCGTTCACCCGTGTGCTCACGAAACGGATGGTGCTGATGTGCTCGATGCCGTGAATTTTGCGCAGTTGGTCGCCGACATCGGCGGGAATATCGGCGGCCATGCCGGTCGACATGTCGGGCATCATCGCCCGCACAAAAAAGTCGGCGACGATCGTGCGCTCGAGCCATTGGTTCACGTCGCGCGTGGTGTTCAAAATCGACGTGCCGAGCGCAATGCCGGTCGCCAGCGCCACGAACAGCACTCCCACGGTGAGCATCGCCCGCACTGGGTGCGTGAGCAGTTGACCGCGCGCCAGGTCCGATTCCGCGGGGATCCAACGTGCCGGCAACCAGGCTGCAATTCGCGACATGGGCCGCAACCCGCTGGGCACCATGAGCACGAAGCCGACGAGAATCACGGCCCCCGCTGGCGTCGCCACCTCGATCGGCAGCCAAAGATTCATGCTCGCGGTTAGCAATACACCGCCGATCAGCACGAATACTCCGCCCATGGCGCCAAGCTTCCACGGCAGGCGCGACAGATCCTCCTGCGGACCGGCGCCCATGCCTTCGAGCGGCGAAACGCTGCGCGCCCGCAAGGCGGGAATGTACGCCGCGGTCAGCGATAGGCCGATGCCCAAGGCGGCGCTGATGAGCAGCGTTGGAATCGAAATGTGCATTGCCGGCAACGAAGTTTGCACGAGCTGTTCGATCGCGCGCGTGAGCAGATACGCTCCGGCGATCCCGGCAAAAATACCAAGAATCGATCCGACCGCGCCCAGCACCAACCCCTCGAGCAGCAGCATTTGCATTACTTGGCGGCCGGTGGCGCCGATCGCGCGCAGAATCGCAAGCTGGTTGCGACGTTCGGTCACGCTCATCAAGAACGTGTTAAGGATGATGAACACCGCGAGTACCAGCGACAGCGCGCCAGCCAGTCGCAAGCCATCTTCGGCATTGTGCAACGTTTCGTCGGCCAATTGAGTGCGCGATGCTGGCGGACGGACCGTCAGATTGGGCGGTAGCTTTGCCGCAATGCGCTGTTCCAGCGCGTCGACACTCGTTCCCGACGCAGCGACGATTTGCAGCGAGTCGACCTGCGCCGGAGCAGCAAACACACGCTGGGCGAATGCCAAGGGCAGAAACAAGGTGCTGCCGCGGGTGAATCCGGCAACGCCGCTGGGGGCGAGGATACCGACGACGCGCAGGTGCTGCATGCCGCGGCGGGTAAGAATCTTGGCTTCGTCGCCGATCTGCGCTCCCAGGCTGCGCGCGAAATTCGAGTCGAGCAGCACGCCATTGTCGCCGTCGAAGAACTTGCCCGATTCGAGCCGATAGTCGCGTATTTTCTCGTCGGTGCTCGGGTCGATCGCCAACGCCAGCACCTTCGCACGATGGCCGTTGAAGTACAGAATGGTCGGCCGTTGAACGACCGGCGCCACCACCGCGATTCCCGGGATGCGCTCGACCTCGGCGACCATTGACTGCGGAAAGGCGCCATTCCCGGCGGCCACCACTTCCAGATCGGCACGTCCGGCCAGCG
>DASZPI010000190.1:0-2567 GCA_035550355.1 Pirellulales bacterium | reverse complement strand
ACGGGCGATCGATGGGCCGCGCCTCCGCCCGTGGCAAAATCGGCAAACACGATCGGCAGCACCAGCCAGGCGATCAAGTCGTCAATCACGGTGGCTGACATGAGCACGGCACCAATGCGCTCGCTGAGCAGGCCCAGGTCGAGCAGGATCCGCCCCAGCACCGGGTTCGCCGAGTTGGCCATGCACGCGCCGACGAACAGGGCGTAGCTCAGGCGATGCTCGTCGGCCGGCGCATGCCACAAATCGGGCGCCAGATAAACCGCCCCGACGCCGGCGGCCAACGGCAGCAGCGAACCGATCGCCCCGATCGACAATGCCGCCAGCCCGTTGCGCCGCAATTGGCGCAGATCGATCTCGAGCCCCACGATGAACAGAAACAGCAGCATGCCAAACTTAACGATGCTCGCCCGCACGGCAGCGGCCGCGGTACCGGCCGGAAAGAGCAGGGCGTGCCATTCAGGCACGAGCGCACCCAACAACGTCGGCCCCAAGACGATGCCGCCAAACATCTCGCCGAGCACCGTCGGCTGGCCGAACCGCCGCGCCACGCGCCCCAGCGCTAGCGCCGTGACGAGCATGACGACCAACTGCACGCCGAGGACGAGAAAATCGCGGCTCGTCATGTTCTTAGGCGAAGATCACCGAAGTGAACATCACTCCGGCACAGTCGCGGCTCGCATCTCGGCGCGGATTTCGTTCATCGGTTCCACCACGTCGTCGACCTTCGGATCGAACAGGTCCCCGATCAGCAGGTCGGTCAAATGTCCCTTGAGGTTGGGGTGTTTTTTGACGAATCGGCCGAAGCTGAACCCGTCGTAGTACTCGCACACCAGGCGGCGCATGCGGTCCATGCCGGCATTGAACTCGGGGCCCCACTTGCCGAGCTGGGCCTCGGAGAAGTCGTTCTGCTGGAACGCCTCGGCAATCGTGTCGGCCGCGTACTCGCCGCTCTTCAGCGCCAACAGCACGCCCGAACTATACAGCGGGTCGAGGAACCCATAGGCATCGCCGATCAGCAGCCAGCCGGGGCCAGCGACGCGCGTCGACCGATACGAGTAATCTTTCGTGGCGTAGAAGCCCGAGACGCGCCGGCCCATCATCACGCGGCGCTTGCACTCGGGGCAGCGATCGAGCTCCTCGAAGTAAATCTGCTCGTGATCGCCGCGCCCCTCGAACAGGTAGCGAAAATCAGCCACCACGCCGACGCTGACAATGTTGTTGTGCAGCGGGATGTACCAGAACCAGCCGTTTTTCCCCTTGGTCTGCAGCACCATGGTGGCCCCTTCGTCGCGGCCGGCATCGCGGTAGGCCCCTTGCCAGTAGGTCCACACCGCACCTTTTTTCAACTCGGCATCGACGACGCGCGTTTTGAAGCGGTTGCTGATCATGGCCGACTGGCCGCTGGCATCGACCACGACCTCGGCATGCACAGTGCGCTGCGTGCCGTCTTCTGCCTGGACCTTCACGCCGCGGGCGCGGTCGCCGTCGAACAGCACCTCGAGCACGCGGACCCCTTCGTGCACGTTGGCGCCATGTTCGCGGGCGTTGGCCAGCATCATGGTGTCAAACTCGCTGCGCAGCACTTGCCAGGTCTGCGAGCACTCGTGCGGCTTATTGTCCCAAAAGTAAAACGGCTCGCTGACCCGGCCGCTCTCGCTGACGAATTGCACGCTGTGCTTTTTCACGAAGTGGCTTGCGCGCATCTTGTCGAGCATGCCGAGCCGCTTGAGCACCCAGTAGGTTTCGGGGATCAACGACTCGCCGATGTGGAACCGGGGGAAATGGTCGCGCTCGAACAGCTCGACCTTCAGGCCATGCTGGGCCATGAGCGTGGCCGCGGTCGAGCCCGACGGTCCGCCGCCGATCACGACAACTTGCGTTTTGGCGTCGCTTGTTTTTGAGTCCATCTCAGGTTTCCTGCTTCGAGGATGTGGTTTGCTTCGCCGCCCACGGTCCCGCTGCGGATTCATGCGGCTGGCGAGCTGCTTCGAGCAAATCGATCAGTTGCCGCAACTGCGCGGCAGGCAGATGGCCGAGTTGCCGTTCGTGGCAGTTCCGTACCGGCCGATCGAGCTTGCGCAACAAGGCGAGCCCGGCGCGCGTGATGCCCACCCGCACCACGCGACGATTCTCAGCCAGGCGCAGCCGCTCGATCAGCGCACGCCGCTCGAGATGGTCGAGCATCCGCGTAATGTCGGGTGCGCGCGAGATCAGCCGGCCGGCCAACTCGAGCGTCGGCAAGGTGCCGGGATGCTCGCCGCGCAACAGCCGCAGCACGTTGTACTGCTGCGCGGTCAGGTCGTACGCGCCGAACAATTCGTCTTCGGCCGCGCGCAGGCGGTCGTACGTGCGCCACAGGTTCAGATACGCTTGCTGCTCGAGCGAATCGAACTTCGGCCGACGCGGGGCAGCGGAGGATGCGCGGACGGCCGGAGCGGTGGTGGGCATACGGGCGATCGTACATGTCTGAACAATAGTTGTCCAGACAATTGTTGTCAGCCGACGTGCATCGCCGTCCCCGGGACCTGCAAGATCAGCTCCTTGCCAAAGGCCCCGGCCGGGGTGGC
>DASZPI010000189.1:0-9381 GCA_035550355.1 Pirellulales bacterium | reverse complement strand
GACGTAGATTTCGCGTGCGCCGGCTTCGTGCACCTTGGACGCCGCGCCGCAGATGCTGCCGGCCGTGCTGATCATGTCGTCGAACATCACCACCATTTTGCCGGCAACGCTGGCGCCGATAATGTTCTCTTGCTTCGTCTTTTCGGCGCTGCTGCGTCGCTTATCGACAATGGCCAACGACGCATTCAGCCGTTTGGCTTGCCACAACGCGCGTTTGATGCTGCCTTCGTCCGGGCTCACCACCACCAGATCGTCCTCGTCGACGCGCATGCTCTTGAAGTAATCGTTGAGCACCGGCCCGCCGTAAAGATGATCGACCGGGACATCGAAGAAGCCTTGAATTTGCGGGGCGTGCAGGTCCATGGTCAGCACGCGATCCGCGCCGGCACGCACCATGAGGTTAGCCACCAGCTTCGCCGTGATCGGCACGCGACCGTCGTCTTTTCGATCCTGCCTCGCATATCCGTAATACGGAACGACCGCGGTCACCCGCTCGGCGCTGGCGCGCTTGCAGGTTTCGATCATGATCAGCAATTCCATCAGGTTCTCGTTCACCGGTGGGCAGGTGGGTTGAACGAGAAACACGTCACGGCCGCGAACGTCTTCGTCGATCTTGCACGAGATCTCGCCGTCGGGAAAATTCCCCATCGAGATCGCGCCATTCGGGACGCCGAGGTAGTCGCAAATTCGTCGCGCGAGCTGGACGTTGGCGCGGCCGCTGAAAATCTTTAGGTCCATGGAATCGCTGACAGCAGAGGTCGGTATTCGGGTTAGGTCGAGCCTGGGTTTTCCTCGTCGCGACCACCGGCCATCGCGCGCTCCACAACCTGCAACTCTTCCACGGTGTTGATGCTCAACGTCTCGATCGGCTTCAGCACGGCCAGTGCCTCGACCGGGCGACCCGCGCCGCGCAGCAACCCGGGGCAGTCGGTCAGGTAATATTCACGCTGCGCGTTGTTCGATGTCAACCGATCGAGTGCCCAAACCAGATCGGTGGCCGCGAATAGATACGTGCTCATATTCACTTCGGTGATTCGCCGCTGGGCGTCGGTCGCGTCTTTCTCTTCGACGATCGCCTCGAAGGCGCCCGCGGCCGAGCGCACAATGCGCCCCAGGCCGTGGGGATTGTCCTTGTGCGCGGTCCCCAGCAGGCACGCCGGCTGCGTTCGGCGAAACTCGGCCAACAGCGCCTCGACCGAGTCGCGCTGCAGCATGGGCGAGTCGCCGGCCACGATCAGCACGCCGCCATCGTGCCGCGCCAGGCGCTCGCGGCACATCATCACGGCATGGCCGGTTCCATGTTGCTCGGTCTGCTCGGCAAAGCGAATCGATGGTCGGCGCGCCAACACCTGGCGCACCAGGTCGGATCGATAACCAACGACGACCAGGATCTCGCCGAACCCGGCCGACTCCAGCGTGTCCAATACGTATTCGATCATCGGCCGCCCGCCGACCGGCACGAGCACCTTGGGCAAGTCCGATTTCATTCGGGTTCCCTTGCCGGCGGCGAGCACGATGGCGAGCGGTTTGGTCATGGTTTCGGTCCGTGGTCCGTTGTTCCCTACACGATGGTCCGTCGCCCGGTTGATCGCGGTCCGAATCTAACAGGCCACCGACGACAAACCACCCCGAGCCTGGTGCGCCCCTAGCGTGTCGTTGCCCACATTTCTACAATAATCGATTCTTCTCGTCGCGGTATTGACAGCAGGACAACGACCGATGCCGGGTACTGTGCCGGAAAATTCACGCACCGGACGACCGTTAAAGACCGAAACAGCGATCCGCAAGGCCGACGTTCTGATCGAGGCCATGGAGTGGATCCGGAAGTTCCGCGACAAGATTACGGTCATCAAGCTTGGCGGCAGCGTGCTCGAAAACGAGGACGCCTTGCGGCATTTGTTGCTCGACATCATCTTCATGGAAACCGTCGGCATGCGGCCGGTGGTGGTCCATGGCGGCGGTGCCAAGATTAGCCAGGCCATGACCGACGCCGGCCTCGAGCCACGGTTCATTCAGGGGCGGCGCTACACGGACGAGGCCACGCGCGACATCGTCGAGCGCGTTTTGGCCCATGAGACCAACGAGCACATCGCCACGCGGATCGAAGAACTCGGCGGACGCTCGGCCCCGTTGAACTTTCATCGCATGCTCAACGTGCTGCACGGCGAACGGCTCACCTTGCCCGGCAACAACGGCGAGGCAATCGACCTGGGCTTTGTCGGCCATGTGACTCGCGTCGATCGCAGCGTGATCGAAAACTTCTGCTATGCCGGAGTGGTGCCGGTCATTCCGTCGATGTGCGTCGATGCCAGCGAGCAAAAGCTGAACGTGAACGCCGATACCGCCGCCATGGAAGTTGCCGTGGCGCTCGGGGCGGAAAAGCTAGTGTTTCTTAGCGACGTGAACGGAGTCCGCCGCGACAAGAATAATCCCGAGTCGCTGATCCAGTCGCTGACGATCGATGAAGCGCGCGAGCTGATTTCCAGCGGAGCGGTCGAGGCCGGTATGATTCCCAAGGTCGAAGCATGCTTGGAACCGCTCGAGCGTGGTGTGCGTAAAGTTCACATCATCGACGGCCGCCAGCGCCATTCGCTGCTGTTGGAGATCTACACCAGCCGCGGCGTCGGCACCGAAATTGTCAAAAGTCGCTGACGATGTCGACCGGTTAGACATTCGAAATCGGACATTGTCATTCCAGCACGAGGTACCGCGATGGCCACCGCCGACACCATGTCTTCGGCCGAGACAATCGAACTTTTCAAACGTTATGTCGTGCCCAACTACACGCGCTATCCCGTATCGCTGGTGCGCGGCGAAGGATCGTACGTCTGGGACAGCGAAGGTAACCGTTACCTCGACCTGTTCCCCGGTTGGGGCTGCAACCTGTTGGGGCACTGCCCTGCGCCCGTCGTGCGAGCCGTGCAAGAGCAGGTCGCCACGCTGATCCACGTGCCCAACACCTGGCATACCGAGGCCCAGGGCTTATGGGCGAAAGCGCTCGCCGATCGCAGCTTCGGCGGGCAGGCATTTTTCTGCAACTCGGGGGCAGAGGCCAACGAGGCGGCCATCAAGCTCGCCCGCCTGCATGCCAAGGGCAAACGCTACAAGATCATTACCTTCGAAGGCGGCTTTCACGGCCGCACGCTGGGGGCGATCACCGCCACGGCTCAACCGAAATATCACGAAGGGCTCGGCCCCTTGGTGGCGGGATTTGTGTACGCCCCGTTCGGCGATCTGGACGCGACCGCAAAGTTGATTGACGACGAAACCTGCGCGATCCTCGTTGAACCGATCCAGGGCGAGGGGGGCGTCAACATCCCGCCCGCCGAGTTCTTGCCCGGCCTGCGGAAGCTCGCGGATCAACACAACCTGTTGCTGATGTTCGACGAAGTGCAGACCGGCTGCGGCCGCACCGGCAATTGGTTTGCCTACCAACATTTTGGCGTTACGCCCGACGTGATGACGCTGGCCAAAGCGCTGTGCGGCGGTATTGCGGGCGGCGCGCTGCTGACGACTGCCGAAATCGCTCCGAGCCTGCGCCCTGGCATGCACGCCGCGACCTTTGGTGGCAACCCGATCGCCGCTCGCGCCGGGATCGCCACGCTGGAAATGATCGAGCAGGAGAATCTGCTCGAACACGGCCGCCGGGTCGGCGACGTGATCCGGGACCGATTGATCGAACTCCAGGCCGGTTGCGAGCTGATCCGCGACGTGCGGGCGCTGGGCATGATGATCGGCATCGAACTGTCGATCGACGCCGCGCCGATCGTTCGCTCCTGTCTCGAGCGCCGCGTGCTGATCAACGCCACGCATGGCACGGTCGTTCGGCTACTACCGGCCCTGAACCTGACCGAAGAACAGGCGCATCATGGTTGCGACGCGATCGCGGCCGCCCTGAAAGAGCAAGGTTAAAGCTGCGATGCGCCATCTGACTACGCTGGCCGATTTGAAAAGTGCCGAGGTCGAACGGATCTTCGCGATCACCGAGGATCTGAAAAGCAAGTGCGAACAGGGGCTGCGCGAGCCGTTGCTGCCGGGTCGTGTGATGGCCCTGTTGTTCGAGAAGCCGAGCTTGCGGACGCGCGTGAGCTTTGAAGCGGGCATGAGCCACCTGGGCGGCAACAGCCTGTTTCTGGGCCAGGATGTGGGCTGGGGCTCGCGCGAGTCGATCAATGACTTTGCCCGCGTGCTGAGCGAATATGTCGATGTGATTGTGATGCGCGTGCACGATCACGCGAGAGCACTCGACATGGCGCGTTACGCAAGCTGCTCGGTAATCAACGGTTTGACCGACGAGGAACACCCCTGCCAGGCATTGGCCGATCTGTACACGCTGCGCGAATTGGTCGGTCCGCTCGAAGGCCAGACGCTGGCCTATGTGGGCGACGCGAACAACGTGGCGCGCAGCCTGGCGCGGGGCTGCGGCAAGCTGGGGATGAAGTTCGCTTTTGCCGGCCCCGAGGGCTATCAGTTCAGTAAAGACTTTCTCGCCAGCCTGAAACGCGATGTGCCGAATCTGGAAATGACCGTGACGACCGACCCGCGCAAGGCCGTAAAGCGCGCCGTGGCCGTGTATACCGACGTGTGGACGAGCATGGGCCAAGAGGCCGAGACCGAAGCACGACGCAAGGCGTTTGCTGGATACCAGGTGAACACGGAGCTGATGGAGCACGCGCCCGAAGGGGCCTACTTCATGCACTGTCTGCCGGCGCACCGTGGAGAAGAAGTGAGCGGCGAAGTGATCGACGGGCCAAACAGCATCGTCGTGCGCGAGGCTTCGAACCGATTGCACCTGCAAAAGGGGGTGCTCGCCTGGCTGTTGGGGGCGCAGGGATAGGGATCGTGGGCAACAGGGCAGTAGGCAGAAGGCAGTGCCGGAAGTATTGTTGGTCTTCCTAACTACCCGTGGCCGCTGCCTGTGCCCGCTATGAAACGTCACGACGGTCGCCGACCCGACGAGCTTCGCCCGCTCAAGATCAGGCGCCGCTACACGCGCGCCGCTCCGGGAAGCGTGCTGATCCAGGCCGGCCGCACGACCGTTCTGTGCACCGCCAGCGTCGAGGAGCAGGTGCCAGGCTGGCTCAAAGGCCAGGGGCGCGGTTGGGTGACCGCCGAGTACAGCATGCTGCCCGGCAGCACCAGTCCGCGCAAGTCGCGCGAGCGCGGCGGCAAGGTTGACGGTCGAACCACTGAGATACAACGGCTCGTCGGCCGCAGTCTGCGAGCGGTCGTCGATCTCGAAGCGCTCGGCGAGCGCAGCGTGACGGTCGACTGCGACGTGCTCGAGGCCGACGGCGGCACGCGCACGGCAAGCATCACGGGGGCGTTCATCGCCCTGGCCGATGCGCTGCACGCCCTGCCCACGCTGCCAATTCCCGGGCGCAAGCCGCTGCGCGACAGCGTGGCCGCCATTAGCGTTGGGCTCGTCGCGGGACGCCCGCTGCTCGATCTCGACTACTCCGAGGATGTCGACGCCGAGGTCGATATGAATGTCGTGGTCACCGGAGCGGGTGCGTTCGTCGAGGTTCAGGGTACCGGCGAAAAGGCGACGTTCGACGACCAGCAACTGGCGGCCATGCTCAAGCTGGCCCGCAAGGGGATCGCGGAATTACGCACCGCCCAGCAATCGGCCCTCGGCAAGCAATGGCCGGTTTAAGCCCTGCTGAAACGCGGGTAAAGCTTCCGCCGAAAACGCGATCTAGCTGAAGAACCCATCGAAGCCCGTTGCTTCGAAGGCGTGCTTGATGTGGTCGATACGCGGTTGGCGAGCGTCGGCTGGCCAAGTGACCGCGACGATATCGAACCGCGCCGGTTGTTCGAGCAGCCGATAACGCTTGAGAAACGCCACGGCCAAACGGGTCAGACGACGTTGTTTGTCGGGCGTGACCATCTCGCTGGGGTGGCCGTGATCGGTCGAGGCGCGGGTTTTCACTTCGACAAACACGATCGTGCGGCCATCGCGGGCCACGATGTCGATCTCGCCCAGTTGGTTCCGCACTCCGCGCGCAATGATGCGGTACCGCAGACGTCGCAGGTACTTCGTTGCCGCGTCCTCGCCACGCGCCCCCAACGGTTTGGGACGGCGCAGCAAGCGGCGCAGCCAATCGAAGATCATGGACCGAAGCCGTTAAGCCTTTTCGCCGGCTGCTTCGCTGCGGCGCTCGCGCAGGCGGACCGCCTTGCCGACGCGCTCGCGGAGGAAGTACAGCTTGGCTCGACGAACCACGCCGGATCGCTTGACTTCGATCTTGGCGATGCGCGGCGAATGGAGCGGAAATTTGCGCTCGACGCCTTCGCCTTGCACAATGCGGCGGACGACGAACATCTCGCGGGTGCCGGAGCCGCTGCGGGCGATCACCACGCCGTTGAAGATCTGAATGCGTTCCTTCTCGCCTTCGAGAATGCGCGTGTGGACGTCCACGGTATCGCCGATCTTGAAGTCGGGAATTTCAGTTTTCAAGCTGCTCTTCTCGACCATTGCTAAGACTTGCTGGCTCATGGCAGGGGTTCCTTTTTCGATGGGTGTTTGGTCGTGTTTCGCTGTGTGGTATTTCGCTGTTGAGTGCGGTCGCGGCGCTCGGCTTCGCGCCAGCGGGCGATTGCCTCGTGATTTCCGCTCAGTAAGACTTCGGGGACCTCATAGCCGCGATACTCGCGTGGCCGCGTGTACTGCGAGAATTCCAATAATCGTCCGTCGCCGGTAAATGAATCTTCCGCAGGGCTGCGTTCATCGCCCAATACGCCGGGCACCAGCCGGGCCACCGCCTCGATCACGGCCATTGCCGCAACTTCGCCACCATTGAGCACGTAGTCGCCGATCGAAATCTCGTCAGGTCGTAGGATCAGTTTGACGCGTTCATCGAAACCCTCGTAGCGTCCGCACAACAAAATCAGCCGCTTGTGCTTTGTCAGTTCTTCGACCACGTGTTGATCCAGCCGCCGGCCTTGCGGCGTGAGCAGGATCACGTGCCCGATCGGCTCGGCCATCTGCTGCACGGCTTCGACGCTCTCGACCGCCGGCTCGACGCGAATCACCATTCCCGGTCCACCGCCGAACGGGCGATCGTCGACCTTATGGTGCTTCGGATCGGGCGACCAGCGCCGCATGTCGTGCACTCGCACGTCGATCAACTCGCGCTCGATCGCCAGCTTCAACAGGCTTTCGCCCAGGTAGCCCGGGAACATCTCGGGAAACAGGGTCAGCACGTCGAAACGCATGGCTCATCGAGCGCACAATCGGCTCAACCTTTGTCGGATCACTCCTGGTTCGGTTTCGTTACGTTGTTACTCGGCTGTAGCGCCGCCTTCGGCCGCAGGTGCTTCGCTGGCGGCGGCTTCGGCCGGAGCGGCTTCGGCAGCCGCAGGGGCTTCTTCCTTCGGCTTGGGTACGAAGGCCGGCTCGCCCGGCGGCGGAACGACCTTGGGCATCGCCAGGCGCTCGCGGGCGGCGGCTTGCTGGGCCAGGTGCGTTCCCTCGGGGCCGTACTTCTTGATGAACGTGCGGACGTTCTCGCTCGGCTGAGCGCCTACGCCCAGCCAGTAGGCGACGCGCTCGTGGTTCAGCACCACGCGGGCGTCGGTGTCGGGCACTTCCGGGTCGTACGTGCCGATCTCTTCGATCACACGGCCGTCGCGCGGAGCGCGCGAGTCGGTGGCACAGATGCGGAAGAAATGGCGGTGTTTCCGCCCCATCATTTTCATGCGAATTTTGACAGACAAGATCAGTACTCCTACGTGCCGTGGTGTTTTTCATTTGCCCCGGGCGACTCGCCGGGGGCTAAGGGGTTGGTTGGTAAACGGATTACTTGTTCTTCTTGTCGCGCTTCAGGCGGCGTAGTTCCTTTTCGCGTTGCTTCTTCAGCTTTGCTCGTTCTTCGCTGGTTAGGCGCTTGCCGGTGCCGACCTTTTGTTTCATCAGCCCGCCAGCATTGGGGTTCATCATCTGCGATTGAATGTCCTTCATCGCGCGGAACCGCTCGCCGACGCCCATGCCCGACATCGATTTCATCATGGTCGCCATGCCGTCGAATTGCTTGACGAGCGCGTTGACCTCGGCCGGATCGACTCCTGCGCCCGCGGCAATGCGGCGGCGGCGGCTGGGATCGATCGTCCGCGATGGATTGCGGCGCTCGTCGGGGGTCATGGCGTCGATGATCCCGCCGAGCCGGCGAAAGTCTTTTTCGTGGTCGGCGTCGCCCATCATCTTTTGCAGCTGGCCCATGCCTGGAATCAGGCTCATCACCTTGCTCAGCGGGCCGAGCTTGCCGATCTGGCCCATCATGCGGCGGAAGTCGTCGAGCGTAAACTCGCCCTTTTTCAGGCGAGCTTCCTGCCGCTGCATCTCCTCTTGATCGAAGTTCTGCTGGGCTTGCTCGACGAGCGTGAGCACGTCGCCTTGGCCGAGGATGCGCCCGGCCATGCGGTCGGGATGAAACTCTTCGAGCTCGTCGAGATGCTCGCCGGTGCCGATGAACTTGATCGGCACGCCGGTGACGGCTTTCACGCTCAGGGCGGCGCCGCCGCGCGTGTCGCCGTCGAGCTTGGTCATGATCACGCCGTCGAGCTCGAGCGCTTCGTTGAACGCTTTGGCGCTGTTGACGGCGTCCTGGCCGGTCATCGCGTCGGTGACCAGGTACACCTGCTCGGGGCTGACGCGGCGATCAATCCGCTTGAGCTGCTCCATCAACTCGTCGTCGATGTGCAATCGGCCGGCTGTGTCGAGAATAACGACGTTCGCGCCGATCTGCTTGGCGTGCTTGACCGCGTTCTGACACACCGCCACCGGGTCCTGCGAGCCGGGCTCGGTATAAACCGGCACGCCGATTTGCTCGCCGATCACCTGCAACTGGTGAATGGCGGCCGGACGCTGGAGATCGGCCGCTACGAGCAGCGGCTGGCGGCCGCGGCTTTTGATCGTGCGGGCGAGCTTGCCGCAGGTGGTGGTTTTGCCTGAACCCTGCAGGCCGCACATCATCAGCACCGTGGTTTCGGGCTTTAGATGCAACGAGTGGTCGACCGGGCCCATCAGGTTGACGAGCTCGCGGTATACGATCCCCACCACCTGCTGGCTGGGGTTGAGCGACTTGAGCACCCGCTCGCCGATCGCTTCCTGGGACAATCGCCCCATGAAGTCTTTGACAACCGGATAGCTGACGTCGGCGTCGAGCAACGAATGCTCCACCGCCGCAAGACCTTCGCGCATGTTGGCTTCGGTCAGACGCGCCTTGCCGGTGAGCGTCTTAATGGCCGAGGCCAGATTGTCTTGCAGCGATTCGAACATCGACGGTTCTCAAGCGCGCGACGCATCACGCAGCGCAGGGAACTCCCTGCCCCGCGAGGCGAAGGCGCGTGAACGGCGACCGAATGGAAAACTCGTAGTTT
>DASZPI010000188.1:0-2105 GCA_035550355.1 Pirellulales bacterium | reverse complement strand
TAGGGAAGGGGCACGCGCTATTTTCCGCGCTTGGCCATGGCGCTCAAATGTATCAGGAGCCGCTTATGATCCAGTTCCTCGACAATGCGATGGCCTGGGGAATTTCGGAGAGCGGTCACGCTTGTTCTAACTAGAGTGCGAGAATCGCCAACCGAAAGAGATGACAAATGAAATTTGGGGTTAACACGTTTATTTGGTCCGCCGAGTTCGATCAATCGAATGTCCCGCTGCTTCCGCTGATCAAAGAGGCCGGTTTCGACGGTGTAGAAGTCCCGCTGCTGCACCCGGAATCGTTTGACGCTTCCGGCATTCGGAAACTGCTCGATGCCTACGACTTGGAATGCAACGTCTGCACGGCGCTAACAGCGGGACTCAGCCTCATCGCAGAAGATTCCGACGTGCGCCGGAAGACTCGTCTGCATCTGCGAAATGTGGTGGAAGCTGCGGCGGGGGCGGGGGCTCAGATCGTAGCCGGTCCAGTCTATAGTCCGGTCGGCTACTTCTCCGGCCGGCGTCGGACTCTAGAAGAATGGAAGCGAGCTGTCGACGGTCTCCAATCTTTGGGCGACTTGCTTCTCGCCAACGATGTCACGTTAGCTATCGAGCCACTCAATCGGTTCGAAACGTATTTTCTGAATACGGCCGCCGATGCGGCTGCGCTGGCCACACAGATCGGTCATCCGAACGTGGGAGTCTTGTTCGATACTTTTCACGCGAACATTGAGGAGAAGAGCGTCGCAAACGGTTATCGCACCGTCGGCAAACATCTCAAGCATGTACACACATGCGAGAACGATCGTGGCATACCCGGAAGCGGCCACGTGGATTGGAAATCGGTCTTTCAGGCACTCCGCGACCTGAAGTATGACGGATGGCTGACGATTGAAAGCTTTGGCTTCGCCCTGGGGGATATGAGCGCTGCCGCGGCAATTTGGAGAGACATCGAAGTCACGCCGGATTCCATTGCCTTCGAGGGCATAAAATTCCTGGAGAAGAGTGTGGCCGAAATGTTCGGTATGCCTGTGACGAGTTAATCTGCAATTCCGCCGGCGCCCTGTTTCTGTGCCTCACAGTGTATCCCTGCTGCCTTCGTCACCGTCACGTAACGCGCCAAGACTCATTAGTTCGTCATCACCCAGCCTCAAAATTCGGCCGGTCAAATCCCTTCAAATGCCTGAATAAATACCCTCGTATTCTGTAAAACGGAAATCGAATTGAGCAAACCGCCACGATTGCGTTCTCCCTCCAATCGGCGCTACATAGCAACATCTCGGGCGGGAGGCGGCGGGTTGGGTCCAGGAAGCGCAGGATTTTGCAAACGCTGAAATTTCTCCTGCTGTTGAGTCACAAATTCTATCCGAGTTGCGCATGAACGCAACGGAGAGGTCTGTCTCGATGCGGATAAGCTCAGTGATGAGAGCTCAAGAAATAGCTCGTCGTGGCTACGTCAGAGTCGCCGTGTTCCTGATGGCTTTGATCGTCATGTGTTTCACCATCGCAGTGAATTCAGCGTATGGCCAAGCGGACCAAGGCGCAATTACGGGGATCATATCCGATCCGAGCGGCGCCGCAATTCCGAATGCCCAGGTTACGCTCGAGAATACGGACACCGGCTTGGTTTTGAAGGCCTCATCCGACCAAAGCGGTGTGTACACATTCTCCCCAATCAAAATTGGAAACTACAAGGTATCGGTGACGGCGCCAGGGTTCGCCACCACAACGCAAGACAATCTTCAGTTGAACTTGCAACAGCGGCTTGCCGTTAACCTTCAACTCACGCTCGGCCAGGTGAGCCAGCAAGTGGAGGTCAGCGCGGCGCCGCCTGTGATGCAAACGGAAGATGCTTCCGTGGGTCAGGAATACTCCACAAACACGATCAATAGCACGCCCCTCAACGGAAGAAACTACGTCTACATCGCGCAGTTGGCTGCCGGCATCGTTCCGACGGGCAACAGCCGCGGCGGTGGCACGGGCGATTTTTCGGCCAATGGCCAATCGAATACACAGAACAATTTCATGCTCAACGGCGTCGACAACAATGTGAACGTCGTCGATTATCTGAATCAGGCAAGCTATACCGTCCGCCCGCCGCCTGACGCGCTTTC
>DASZPI010000187.1:0-7613 GCA_035550355.1 Pirellulales bacterium | reverse complement strand
CCGACTTGTCAAAACACATGGTTCACATGCGAACCACACACTATTTGTACGCGCGTCTGAAATTTGTGCAACATCTTTTCCACATTCTCGCGCAGAATTTTTTCGCACCGCGCTCGTGCGCGCTCAATAGATCGACACGCGCGAACCATCGTCGAAGCGCATCACCGGTTGTTCGCGCCGCCGCGCGAGACCGATGAGACGGCGCTCTTCGGGCGTCGCTAATTTCAAGCGCAAGCCGAGCGTTTCGTTCAGCAGCGCCTCGTCGAATGAAGTGTCGGTGTCGATCAACGGCGCGATCATGTTGCGCCACGCCTTGCTCCAATGTGCGCGGCGAATGTGGATCGGATCGAGACCGTACCACTGGGCCGATTGGTTCACGAGCGTCAGCCCGCGCTGGGCCGCAAGCTGTTCGACACGCCGGTTGACTTCGGTCGCGCGCTCAATCGTTTCGCGAATCGACAGGCGGCACATCGGCACATACACCGTGCGAAAGAACATGTAGCGCAGCCACGACAGCGCCGCGAAGTTGCACACCGGCAGCTCGGTGATCACGACCCGCGCGCCGATCCGCTCGAACCGGTCGACACATCGATTGACCCAGTCGACGATCTGCTCGGGCGCGGCGTGGTACAGCACGTCGTTGCCAATGTCGGTGATCAGCGCCACGGTGGGCAAGGGTGCGCGCGACTCCAGCGCTCGCCACAGGCCGCAATCCAAAATGCCCGGCAGCTCGCGGCCGAGAAACATCGTGCGCATGCCATACGAGCGGCCGAAGCCCATCGCCACCAGCAGGTCCAACGGCTCGCCCACGTTCGCACGGGCGGTCGAGACCACGGTGCCGATGGCCCGTGTCAGGTTGCTCGCTCCCAACAGCACCATGCGCCGCTGCGGTGTGCGATCGTCGCCAGGCTGCGGGTCGGTTACCATCGATCGTCGAACGATTGTGGGGCAGGCTGGTAGGCGCGATAGCTCATCACGGCCAGGTAGCCAAACACCAATGCCATAAAGACTTCCTGCCAACGCAAGAGCGCGATCGCGGCAAGTCCCCCGGCCACGATGGCCGACAGCAGCAGCGATTGACGCACGCCGTCGCGCGGCCGTGCGGCCACGAGCAGGGCACGGGCCACGTGGCCGCCGTCGAGCGGAAATACCGGCATCAGATTCAACACGCTCCAGTACAGGTTGAACAGCAGCAGGTCGAACACGAACATGTCGAGCGTCGAAAACGTATCGCCCGCGGAGAACGTGGGGATGAACAGCGGCAGTCCGGCGCGCGAGATAAACAACTGCACCGGATGCCCACTGAGCTGACCGACCGCAATCACACCGACAAACAAAGCCAACCCGGCCAGCGGACCGGCCAACGAAATCCACACCTGCCCGAATGTCGAGTACGTTTTTTGCCGTTCGGGAATCGTGACACCACCGATCGCGTAGAACACCATGTGGCTGGTCACCCCGTAGCTGCGCATGGCCAACACATGGCCAAACTCGTGGACCAACAGCGAGATCACCGCCGCCGCCATCCACACCAGCACTGCCGCGGGCTTGGGGTTCCAGGCCAACACCAGTTGGGCGAACCAGAACAGCGGGTGGATGCGCACGTGCGTGCCGAGCAACGAGAAGTTGACATCGTAGTGCGTTCGGTTCGGTTCGGCAGTCAGCATGGCAGGCTCCTCAGAACCCCCAGCGTAAGCGCAGAGTCGCTGCGGCTGCAACCTCCCAGCGTTATCGCTTTGATGCGCTCGATCCTGCTTTGGTCGCGACCGCCAGTGCTGGCGACAGCGCGCTGCTGGCCACAACCATCCCCGGGCGATAATGCGGCCGCGGAATCAAAGGCCGCCGGTCGCGATCGAGCGTTGCCACGATGTACTCGGCCGCCTTGCTCGTGGCGCCGCCGTGTGCCACGGCGGTTCGCAACGTGTCGAGCCAGGCGACGCTCTCGGCGTGTTGCGCCGGATCGCCGAGCCATGCCACGATGCGATTGGCGATGTCGGCCGAGCGATCGGTGGGCGTTAGGTATTCAGGAAACGGCACCTTCGCGGCGCCGGGAGCGTCGGGATCGTACTCGGTCCGCCGATCGATGAACACGCCGGACGTGGACAGCAGGTTGACCAACGTGATGTACCGTACACGGCGGAATAGGCCTTGCACGTAGAACGCCAGCGGCGAGATTGCGTACAGAATGACGGTCGGCCGCCGATGGTACAGCAGCTCCAGCGACACCGAGCCCGAAACCGCCATGCAGCAGTGGGCCGCCGCAATCAACTCGGGCGTGCGACGCACGAACACTTCGATTTCGAGCCCGGCGGCAGCGATCGCGCGGCGGGCAAACTGTGCCTGCTCGGGCTTGAAGGCTGCCAAGGCGAATCGCACGTTCGGCACCCGCTGGCGGACGATCGCCGCCGCCTTGAGGAACCATTTCAGGTTCTGAAGCACTTCTTGCGATCGCGAGCCGGGAAGGATGGTGACCAACGGCCGGCCGCCGGAGCGCATGCGCTCGACAAACGCGTGGTCGAGCGGATGTTCGCGTACTTCGTCGAAGTAAGGATGGCCGACGAACACCGCGCGGCAACCGCGCGCGGCGTACCAGTCGGCCTCGAACTTCAGGCCACACAGCACGTGGTCGACGAACCGCCGCATTTTTTTCACCCGCCATGTGCCCCAGGCCCAAACCTGCGGCGGAGCGAAATAGAACACCGGAATGCCATGCGCCTTGGCCCGCCGGGCGATCCACCAGTTGAAGCCCGGATAGTCGATCAGCACGACGGCATCGGGGCGCTGGTGGGCGAAATACCGGTCGGCCCGGCTCGCCAGGTCGAGAAACTTGTGCAGGTTGAGCAGCACGCGCAGGAACCACATCACGGCCAAGCGGGTCAGGTCGGCGTGCAGTTCGCAGCCGGCCGCCGCCATGCGTGGCCCGCCGTAGCCGACAAACTGGGCCTCGGGCCTGCGGGCGCGCAGGGCGTTGATCAGGTTCGCCCCGTGCAGGTCGCCGCTCGGCTCACCAGCCGAAAGAAAAATCTTCATGCCGCCTTCCGCAACTGGGGTGCGAAATGTTCGTGCAGCGTGCAGGCGGGCGTCGCGACGTGTGTTGGACCAACGGCAGGCAAGTGCGTGTCGACGGCGGCAATTTCGAGGCGCTCTTCGACGCGGATTTGACCGATGCGGTATCCCGCGGCGGCAATTTGCAGGGGCCATTGACGGCATCCGCCCCCCTGGCCCGCCAGGCCGACGACCGCTTCGCGCCGCGCCGCCCAGCACAGGCAGGCGGGATCGCGAACGTCGATGCCAGTGGCCAATCGGCGAACGGCAGCGATGATCGAGTGGAGTACTCGCGTGACGATGCCGCGCTCGCGGCGGCCGAACACCGCATCGAGCCGTACCAGCCGCGATAGCAGCCGCGGCAAGCAATCGGCCGCAAAGCGGCCCGACGCATCGAGCACGCAGATCGTTTCGCCCAAGCTTGCGGTAATCGCCGCTTCGACCGAAGCGCGCACGCCCAACGGCGGATCGATCGACACCAACCGCACGCCAGGCCATGTCGCTTCGAGCGCCGCGAGCGCCTTGGGCGCCGACGGGCAGGCGGCGTCTTCGATGCAGATCAATTCGACGCGCGCCTCGAGCGATTCGACCACGGCAAGCAGCTCGGGCAGAAAGCGATCGACGCTTTCTTGCCACGACCGGGCGCAAAGAATCAGGCTCACATCGACCATCGGCACGGGTCCGGCAGCATGGTGAAATTGGGCCGGAGTATGGCAGAACCAGCGGCGACGTCCAAGATCAGTTGCGGCCGCCGGCCGGCGGGGGGAGTCGGGAGTCGGGAGTCGGGAGTCGGGAGTCGGAGTCGGAGTCGGGAGTCGGGAGTCGCTCGGGCAACTTCGGTCCCTGCCGCCTGAATCCCGCACCCCGCCCTACGACTGCTCTTGCCGCACTGGCCTTTCGACGAGAGACTACCGACCCCTTATGCACGCGATTCCCCGCTACGTGGTGTTCGAAGTCCTCAAGACCTTTGTCGTTGCGCTGACGTTGCTGACGACGGTCATGATTGCATTCGTGCTGTTCCGCGAAGCCCGCGAACAAGGACTCGAGCCGCGCCAAATCCTGAAGATCGTTCCGTTCGTCTTGCCCGAGGCGATGCGCTACACGATTCCGGCAACGATTTTGTTCGCGGTGACGTCGGTGTACGGCCGCATGTCGGGCTCGAACGAATTCGTGGCGATCAAGTCGCTGGGCATTCATCCGATGCGCGTGATCTGGCCGGTGTTCGCCCTGGCCTTTGCCATCAGCCTGGCGACGGTGTGGTTGAACGATGCGGCCGTTTCGTGGGGCCGCACCAACATGCGGCGAGTGATCATCGAGAGCGTCGAAGAAATTGTGTACGGCATGCTGCGCGCACACCGCTCGTTCTCGTCGCCGTTCTTTTCGATCATTGTCAAGCGCGTCGAGGGACGCACGCTGATCGAGCCGACGATCTCGTTCCAATCGGGCAAGAACAATGCCGGCGTCACGCTGACGGCCGAGACCGCCGAGCTGCGCAGCGACACGCGTCAGAATCTCCTGTCGATCGTTTGCCGTCGCGGCACGCTCGATGTCGAAGGGCAGGCGCGGCTGCGGTTCGACGACACGATCGAACGTGCCGTGCCGCTGGACGCTGCCAGCCAAGAAACCGGCGAGGTGCAGCCTTCGCAGTTGCCGCTCGATGTCATGTCGTCGATGGAACTGCAGCGCAAGGCAAAGATCGCAAAGATCGAGCATTGCACCGCCGCGAAAGCGATGTTTGCGCTGGCGACCGGCGATTTTGCCGCGCTCACCTCGACCGAGGCGCAGCTCGATGCCGAAGATCTGAAGTGGGCGCAGATCTATTTGTACCGGCTGCAAACCGAGCCGCACCGACGTTGGGCCGGCGCCTTCAGTTGCCTGTGCTTCGTGCTCATCGGCGTGCCGGTGGCCATCTGGCTGCGCAATTCCGATTTGCTGACCAACTTCTTTTTGTGCTTCCTGCCGATTCTGCTCGTCTACTACCCGCTGTTGCTGGTGGGCGTCGATCAGGCCAAGAGCGGCAAGCTGCCGCCGATTTCGGTGTGGCTGGGAAATGCGGTGCTGGCCGTGCTCAGCGGCTGGATCATGCGTCGCGTGCTGCGTCATTAATCGCAAAGGGTGTCATGGAATCGTCGCCCCGTTTGTTGACAAAAGACGGCCTGCCGATCGTCGCGCACACCGCCGACCAATACGCGACGCTGGCACAGCGCGCCGCGTGGTTGTTGGTCGGCGTTGGCATGGTGCTGCGGCTGATGCGCTATCTGATGCAGTTCCCGTTGTGGGGCGACGAATGTCATTTGGCCGATAACTTTCTGACCCGCGACTTTCTGGGGCTGCTGCGGCCGCTCGACCACTGCCAGGTCGCGCCGATCGGGTACCTGTGGATCGAGCTGGCGACCGTCAAACTGTTCGGCTTCTCCGAGCTGACCCTGCGACTGCCGTCGATCGTGAGCAGCCTGGCGGCGTTGTTGCTGTTTCGGCGTGTGGCGTTTCGTGCTTTGTCGCCGTTGGCCGCGCTGCTGGCGGTGGCATTCTTTGCGATGTCGTACTACCAGGTTCGCCACGCCGCCGAGGTCAAGCCCTACGCCAGCGATGTGCTGATGAGCACGATCCTGGTGGCGCTGGCGGTCGAGTACTGGCGGCAGCCCGGCGCAACGCGCTGGCTATGGTATTTGGCGGCCGTTGCGCCGTTGGCAGTGCTGATTTCGCTGCCGAGCGTGTTCGTGGCCGGCGCGGTTGGGTTGGGCGTGGCGATGATCGTATGGCGAAATCGCAGTCGCAGCGCGTGGGCAGCGCTGGCTGTCTATGCCGCAACCTTGGGTGCGTCGTTCGCCGTGGTGTGCGCGGTGTCGGTTTCCTCGCAAGATGCCGCCTGGGGCGAGCGGATGCGCGACTTCTGGGCGACCAGCTTTCCGCCGCCGATCACGCAACCGCTACGGTTCATCAAATTCCTGGCCACCGCACACACCGGACGCATGTTCGCCTACCCGATCGGCGGCGAGCGTGGCGCCAGCACAGCGACGTTCCTGTTGTCGCTGATCGCCTTCGCCGTGCTTTGCCGGCGGCGCGCCTGGCCGATGCTCGCCACGTGTCTGGGCATGTTTGTGTTGGCATTCACCGCCGCGGTGCTGCATCGCTATCCGTACGCCGACACCGAACGCATGGTGCAGTACATGGGACCGGTGATCTGTCTGCTGGCCGGCCTCGGCGCGGCAACGGTGATCGGCGCGATTGCCTGGGCCCAATGGCGGCGACGATTGCTGCAAGCGGCGCTGATCTTCTTCGTTGCCGTCGCGCTGGGCACCGCAGTGCGCGACCTGCTGCATCCGTACAAGGGCTGGGACGATTGGGCCCACATCGGCTTCGCACGCTGGTTCTGGACCCAGGCCGGCGGCACCGGCGACATGGTGTGCGTGAAAAGCGAACTCGGCTACGAACCGTGGCAGTTCACCGAGCCTTGGTCGTACTTCTGTTATCAGCGGCTCTGCTCGCCGAGGCACCGCACGCGGCAACCGCCGCGCGGCGTCGAGGCGCTCGCGGCGGATCGTCCAGTGCGCTGCGTGGAGTTCGGCGTCGACATCGCGCCGCGCAACGACGAGCAGCATCAGGCTTGGATGCGCGCCATGACCGCGCGCTTCGATCTCACCAGCCAAGCGCAATACAAGGTGCATCTGGGGCGCGAGCAAGGGCGCGAAGTGTACGGCGTGTACGACTTGTACCAGTTCATGCCGAAACTGCCGCAATCCACCGCAGCGAATTCCGTTATTCAACGTTAGCGAGCATCGCATGTCAGGCGAAATGATCGAGCAGCCGGATTCCGCATCGTGGGACGCGCAAGCGCGGTTGCTGGGGTGGACGTTCGTCGGCCTCGGGATCACGGTGCGCCTGGTGCGCTACCTGCTCTGCTTTCCGTTGTGGGGCGACGAGTGCATGCTGGCCGACAACCTGCTCGACGCGAACATGCAGCCGCAAACCTACGCGGCATTGCTCGAGCCGATGGAACATTGCCAGGTCGCCCCGCTGGGCTACGTGTGGTCGGTGCTCACCGCGGTGAAGCTGTTCGGTTTCAATCCCTGGGCGCTGCGACTGGTGGCGCTTGCCGGCGGCATCGGAACGTTGCTGTTGATGCGCGTCGCCGCCACGCGCTTGCTGCGGCCGACCGCCGCCATGTTTGCGACTGGTTTGTGCGCCTGCGCGTACTATCCCATCCGCCATGCGGTCGAGCTCAAGCCGTATGCCACCGACATGTTCTTCAGCGCCGCGCTCGTCACGCTGGCGATCCTCTGGTTCAGCGACGCTCGGCGTACGCGCTGGCTGTGGGCGCTGGTGGCTGTCGCTCCCGTGGCGATCGTCTCGTCGTTTCCGGCACTATTTGTGGCTGGTGGTGTCGGCCTGGGCTTGTTCGTTGCAGCCCGTGGCTTGCGATTTCGCGGCCTGTGGTTGCCGCTGCTGGCGTACGGATGCTCATTGGTCGCAAGCTTCGCGCTGGTGTTTTTCGTTTCGAACTCGGCGCAGTCGGCGCGCTCGGGCGAGCAGATGCGCGGTTTCTGGGAATCCAGCTTTCCGCCGTC
>DASZPI010000186.1:0-8524 GCA_035550355.1 Pirellulales bacterium | reverse complement strand
ACCCCACGCGACTCTGGGCAGGCAAGCTGAGATTGACCCAACTACGTCGTCCAATAAAATGTTGCGACTCTTTGGGTTAACTACGGTTGCGGATGAGCATGATCGATTCAGGCGCCGAGAAGGCCGCGGGCGACTCTCCGGGAGTCCATGAAGCGGCCCGTCGTGAAAAGTTGCGCAAGATTGCCGCCCTCGGCCACGATCCCTGGGGCTCGCGATTCGACGGTCATGTGCCGATCTCCGACATCTGTGCGCGAGCTGCCGAGATCAGCCAGTCGCCGGCGGCCGAACCCGGCGGCAAGCCCGAGTTGCACGGACCCAAGGTGCGCGCGGCCGGTCGGATCGTGTTGCAGCGCCCGACCGGCAAGCTGATCTTCGCCAACATCCGCGATTGGACCGGCGACATCCAACTGTTCATCGGTCGCAAACAGGTCGGCGACGACGCCTGGGCCTTGGCCCAATGCTTCGACCTGGGGGACATCATTGGCGTCGAAGGCGAGTTGAAGCGCACGAACACGGGCGAGCTGACGATCTTTGCCGAGCGGCTGTTCTTTTTGACCAAAAGCATCGAGCCGCATCCCGAGAAGCACCATGGCCTGACCGATCCCGAGTTGCGCCAGCGGATGCGCTATCTCGACCTGATCTACACCGAGGGGGTGCTCGATCGCTTCGTGCGTCGCACGCAGATCGTGCAATCGATTCGCTCGACGCTGGCCGGCGAACGGTTCGTCGAGATTGAAGGCCCCACGCTGCATTCGATCGCCGGGGGCGCGGCCGCTCGGCCGTTCACCACGCATCACAACACGCTCGACATGGACCTGTTCCTGCGAATCGCGCTCGAGCTGCACCTGAAGCGGTTGCTGGTAGGCGGCATGGAGCGCGTGTACGAGCTGGGCCGCGTGTACCGCAACGAGGGCATCAGCCAGCGGCACAACCCCGAGTTCACCATGCTCGAGGTGTACCAGGCCTACGGCGACTATGGCTCGATGATGGACCTGACTGAGAAGCTGATCGTCGAAGCGCTGCTGGCGACCGGCCAGCCGATGCAGGTGGCTTGGGGCGAGCAGACGCTCGACTTCAGCCCACCGTTCGCGCGTCGCACCTATCACGAGCTGTTGGCCGAACACACGGGAGTCGATCCGCACGACGAGCAAGCGTTGCGCATAATCGCCGACGAGATCGGGTTCGATACCTCGGGCAAGCACCCGGATGTGGTGAAGAGCTACGTGTTCGAAGAGCGCGTCGAGCGGTCGCTGCGCGGCCCGGTGTTCGTGCTCGATTATCCCGCGAGCGTTTGCCCGTTGACAAAGCGCAAGGCAAGCGACCCCAGCGTTGCCGAGCGGTTCGAGTTGTTCATTGCCGGCATGGAAGTGGCCAACGCCTACACCGAGCTGAACGACCCCGACCTGCAGGAACAACTGTTCCGCACGCAACTCGCGGGGCAAAAGGAAGAAGACTCGATGGCGAAGATGGACCACGACTTCATCCGCGCCCTGCGCCATGGCATGCCCCCGGCGGGCGGCCTGGGCATTGGCATCGATCGCTTGGTGATGCTGCTGACCAACAGCACGTCGATCCGGGATGTGATCTTGTTTCCACTGCTGCGACACGAGGCGAAGTAAAGGCAGAATTCAGAATGCGGAACGCAGATTTCTGCGCGCTGTTCCATCTCCATTCTGCAATCTGCATTCTAAATGCTGCCTTCCCAAGGATGGGTTCATGTACAAACTGCTGCTCTGCTGGCGATACCTGAGGACGCGGTATATCGCTCTGGCCTCGATCATTAGCGTTACGCTTGGCGTGGCGACGATGATCGTGGTCAACAGTGTGATGGCCGGGTTCTCGCACGAGATGCAGGATCGGCTGCACAGCATCTTGTCCGACCTGGTGTTCGAGGCGCACGGCCTCGAGGGCTTCCCCGACCCTGAATGGCAGATGCAGGAGCTGCGCAACGTGGCGGGGGACGCGATCGAAGGCATGACCCCCACGGTCACCGTACCGGCAATGCTCAGCTTTCAATACGGTGGCAACTGGATCACACGCCCGGTGCAGTTGGTCGGCATCGACGAGCGCACCCAGCAAGACGCAGGCGATTTCGGCAAGTACCTGCAGCATCCAGAAAACCGCGCGGCAATGAGCTTCCTGCTCCGAGAATCGGGCTACGACACCCGCAGCTCGCTGGGCGGAAACGCTGGTCACGAACGCGAAGTCATGCGCGCGGCCGGATGGAACCATCGCCGTCAGCGCGTGCAGTGGCAGCGGCAGCTGATCGAGGCCGGCATGCTCGACGACGAAGGTTTGCCGCCGCATCCGTTTGCCGAGGGCGCTGAGGGTGACCAGGCAACGGCAGCGCCAAAGGCGCGCGACGTCGATCCGTTTGCCGCCCGAGAGCAGCAACAAAACGTGTTCGATCCGCTCCGCGAGCAGCATACGGGGCTCGTGCTCGGCATCGCGCTGGCCACCTACCGCGACCGTGAAGGGGAAGATCGCTTTCTGGTGATGCCGGGCGACGACGTGCGGCTGACCTTCCCCACGGCCGGCACGCCGCCGCGCGCGGTGGACGACGTGTTCACGATCGTCGACCTGTACGAAAGCAAGATGAGCGAGTACGACTCGACGCTGGTGTTCGTGCCGCTGGCGAAGCTCCAAGAGCTGCGCGGCATGGTCGACCCGTCGAGCGGCCAGCGCTACGCGACCAGCATTCAAATCAAGCTCAAGCCAGGCGCCGATGGCGACGCCGTTCGCGATAAGCTGCGGGCCGCGTTTCCGCCCGAGCAGTTTGCCATCAGCACTTGGCGCGACAAGCAAGGGGCGCTGCTGGCCGCGGTGCAAATGGAAACGGCGATCCTGAACGTGCTGTTGTTCATGATCATCGCGGTCGCCGGCTTCGGCATCCTGGCGATCTTCTTCATGATTGTGGTCGAGAAGACTCGGGATATCGGCATCCTAAAGTCGCTCGGTGCCTCGGGACGCGGCATCATGGGTATCTTCCTGGGCTACGGTCTTTCGTTGGGCGCCGTAGGCGCTGGGGTCGGCATGGTCATGGGGCTGCTGTTCGTATGGAACATCAACGGCATTGCGCACCTGCTCAGCCTGATCACGGGCACCGAGGTGTTCGACCCGTCGATCTATTACTTCTACCAGATCCCGACCATCGTCAGCCCTTGGACGGTGTCGTGGATCGTTGTCGGAGCGATGGCCATCGCGGTATTGGCAAGCGTGTTGCCAGCTCGCCGCGCGGCAAGTCTGCATCCGGTCGAGGCGCTACGCTATGAATAGGGACGGAACGCTACTCTCGGAAGCCGGCATGCCACGTTCACGTGCCTCGCGCCTCGGACGGTCGAGCGCCGCCGCTCCGACCGCCGAGCCAACCACGATTGCCGAGCTCGAAGCGCGCAAGCTCTGCAAAAGCTACCACAAGGGGCAAGTCGAGATTCCTGTGCTGCGCGGCGTCGACCTGTCGGTGCGCCGCGGCGAGTTCCTGGCGATCATCGGCTCGAGCGGCTCGGGCAAGAGCACGCTGCTGCATCTGCTCGGCACGCTCGACGCGCCCGATGCCGGCGAAGTGATTCATCGCGGCCGCAGGATCGACAACCTTGGCAACGCGGCGCGCGACGCGCTGCGCAACACGCAGTTCGGCATGATCTTTCAGTTCTATCACCTGCTGCCCGAGCTGAGCGCGTTGGAAAACGTACTCTCGCCGGCGATGATTGGCAGCGGCGTGCTCAGCTACTTTCGCCGCCGGGCCGAGCATTTGGAGCAAGCCACCAGGCTGCTCCAGACCGTAGGCCTGGGACATCGATTGAAGCACAAGCCGCGCGAGCTTTCGGGGGGCGAAATGCAGCGCGCCGCCATCGCTCGCGCTCTGGTTTCGCGCCCCGCGGTGTTATTGGCCGACGAACCGACCGGCAATCTCGATCGCAGCACGGGACAGGAAATCATGACGATCCTGCGAACCTTGAACACCCAGGAGCGTCTCACTATAGTCATGGTGACGCATGATCTTGCGATCGCCGAGCAGGCCGACCGGATTGTCCGCTTGGTCGAGGGTCAGGTTTGTGCGTCGTAGCGCGATCGAGCCGCGATCACCTTTAGCCCCCGGGCGAGTCGCCGGGGGCTAACCATTTCCAGGCGCGTCCACGCATGGCACTGAAGATTTGGATCAACGGGCGCCTGTTCGAAAAGCAGGATGCACGGATCAGCGTCTACGACCATGGCCTGTTGTACGGCGACGGCGTGTTCGAGGGGCTGCGCAGCTACGGCGGGCGCGTGTTCCGATTGGACCAGCACCTCCGCCGGTTGTGGGAATCGGCCAAGGCCATCCATCTCGAGATCCCCTACACTCGCGATGCCGTTGCCGCCGCGGTGAATGATACCTTGAAGGCCAACGGCATTGCCGACGGCTATATTCGCCTGGTCGTCACACGCGGCGCCGGAAGCCTGGGCCTTGACCCCAATAAATGCAGCGACCCACAGGTGATCATCATCACCGACCATATCTCGCTGTACCCGGCCGAGCTGTACGAGCGCGGCCTCGAGATCGTCACGGTAAGCGTGGTCCGAAATCATTCGGCGGCGCTCAGCCCGCGCATCAAGTCGCTGAACTACCTGAACAATATTCTCGCCAAGATCGAAGGGCTTCAGGCTGGCTGTAGCGAAGCACTGATGCTCAACACCCGCGGCGAGGTGGCCGAGTGTACCGGCGACAACATTTTTCTGGTGCGTGGCCGCACGCTGCTCACACCGCCGATCGACGCGGGGATTTTAGAAGGCGTGACGCGCGAGGCGGTGATGGAATTGGCCCGTTCGGCGGGACTTGAGGTGCGCGAGATCGCGCTGACCAAGCACGACGTGTACATTGCCGACGAATGTTTCCTCACCGGCACCGCCGCCGAAGTGATCCCGGTCATCAAGGTCGACAGCCGCACGATCGGCACTGGCGCGCCCGGGGCGGTGACGCGCGATCTGATCCGCCGCTTCCATGAGCTGGTCGCAAAACCACGGTGATCGACACTTTCAGCGGCTTGCAGGGTTTCATGAGCAGTTTCGGATGCTGATCCACTCGTGGAGACCGTTGGAATGTCGTTGACCATCGTTTGCTTGTCGTGGCTGTGCTTGGCTCAAGCCGACGGTGCCTCGGCGCTCGAAGAGCGGACATGGAGCGTCGCGGGGCTTGATCGGACCGGACTTGTGCATGTCCCGCGATCGGCCAAGACCCAGCCCACCCCGGTGGTGTTCGCATTCCATGGGCATGGCGGCAGCGCGCAGGGTGCGGCGCGCATGTTTCGCTTCCACGAGAGTTGGCCCGAGGCGATGGTTGTCTATCTGCAAGGCGTCCCTACTCCAGGTCGGCTGACCGATCCGGAGGGGAAACGGAACGGTTGGCAACATTCCGCCGGCGATCACGACGACCGCGATCTCAAGCTGTTCGACACCGTGCTCGCCGCGTTGCGCGCGGAATACAAGATCGATGATCGCCGCCTTTATTCGACCGGCCATTCCAATGGTGGCGGCTTCACGTACCTGCTCTGGGTGCATCGCGGCGACGTCCTGGCGGCGGTCGCCCCTTCGGCTGCGGCAGCGCGCGCTCTGCCTACTGCCAAGCCCAAGCCGGCAATGATCATCGGCAGCGAGAACGATCCGCTGGTGCTATGGAAATGGCAGCAGGCGTGCATCGATTTTGTGCTCAAGCTGAACCAATGCGATTCGACCGGCGAACCTTGGGGCGATGGTTGCACGTTGTACGCTTCCAAAACCGGCACGCCGCTGGTTACTTTTATTCACGAGAATGGCCACAAGTTCGCAGCCGACGCCTTGCCGAATATCGTAAAGTTCTTCAAAGAACAGGCGCTGCCCGAATCGGCTGCCAGCGCCACCACTCGGTCCGAACGCTAGCGAAGCTTCATCGCGTGCTGCTGCTCATCGACAACTACGACTCGTTTACCTACAACCTTGTGCAAAGGTTGGGCGAGATTGACCCGTCGATCGAGATCGAAGTTCACCGCAACGACCAGATTACGCTCGATGAAGTAGCCGCCAAGCGGCCGCAACATCTGATCGTCTCGCCAGGTCCCTGCACGCCGCGCGAGGCGGGAATCTCGGTCGAACTGATCCGTCGCTTCGCCGCGGAAATCCCGATTCTCGGCGTCTGCCTTGGCCACCAGTCGATCGGCGAGGCGTTTGGAGCCGAGATCGTGCGGGCCGATCGGCTGATGCACGGCAAGGTCGACCTGGTGCATCACGACAATCGTGGCCTGTACGAGGGACTCGAAAACCCATTCCAGGCGACGCGCTACCACAGCCTGGTGATTCGTCCCGGCACGCTGACCAACGACTTTGAGGTGTGTTCGTGGTGCGAAGCCCCCGACGGCTCGCGCGAGATCATGGGTCTCCGCCACCGCGAATATCCGCTGCACGGCGTGCAGTTCCATCCCGAAAGTTTCCTTACCCACCGCGGCACCGAGCTGCTGCGACGGTTCCTGCGGATTGACTCAGGGGCGATGAAGTAATGGCGTGTGGGCTCATTGCGCTGGTCCGAACACCCGTTGCCTTGATCGCTTGTCTTTGTCTTTGGTGCGGGAATGTATCGTGCTGAGCGTTGAAGAGGCATTGCGGTTGGTCGTCGAGCACGCACAGCCGCTGGCGGCGCGGCGCGTCGGTCGGTCCAATGCGCTAGGGCGCGTGCTGGCCGAGGATGTCGCCAGCGATATCGACTCGCCGCCGTTCGATCGCTCGACCGTCGAAGGCTACGCGCTGCGGGCGGCCGACCTGACCGGCGGTGTGGCCGAGCTGCGAGTACTCGAAGAAGTGGTCGCCGGCGCCTTGCCCATGATGCCCGTCGAACCAGGCGCCGCCACCCGCGTGATGACCGGTGCGCCGATTCCCGCAGGTGCCGATGCGGTGGTGATGATCGAGCGATCGCAGCTCGTCGCTCGCGGAGATTCTGCCGAACGAGTGCGGATCGATGAACCGCGCTGCTCGATTGGCCAAAACATCGCTCGTCGCGCCAGTGCGATGCGCGTCGGACAAATTGTCATCGCGCGCGGGCAGTCACTGCGAAGCGTAGAGATCGGGCTGTTGGCCGAGGTTGGTCGCGACGACGTCATGGTCGTTCCATCGCCACAAGTTTCCGTTGTCGCGACGGGCAACGAACTCGTCGATCCAGCCGTGAAACCAAACCTCGGCCAGATACGCAACAGCAATGGTTCAATGCTTGCAGCCGCTGCGGCCGAGTGCGGCGCCCACGTCCTGCCGCCGCAAACGGCGCATGACGATCGCGACACCCTGCGGCATATCCTCGGCCCAGCGCTCGAAGCTGCTGATGTGCTGGTCGTCTCCGGCGGCGTGTCGGTCGGGGTTCTTGACTTGGTGCCCGCGACGCTCGAATCGCTTGGCGTCGAGCAAGTATTTCACAAGGTTCGTGCCAAACCCGGCAAGCCGGTGTGGTTTGGCGTGCATCGATCCGAAACGCGAACACGGCTGGTTTTTGGCTTGCCTGGAAACCCCCTCAGCAGCTTCGTGGGCTTTCAGCTCTTCGTTCGACCCGCGATCCGGCGCCTGCAAGGACGGAGCGACCTGCAACTACAGGAAACAACCGCTAAGCTCGAAATTGCCTTCACCAACCGCGGCGATCGCGAGACCTACGTTCCGAGCCGAATGGGGGTGGACCAGCATGGCGCTACGATTCGGCCAGTCGGTTCGACCGGTTCGGGCGACCTGGCCTCGATGGCCCGTGCCGACGCGCTGATGCGTTTGCCAGGCGGTACCCGGACTTACGAGGCGGGGAGCTCGGCCGCGGTCCTTTTACTGCCGGCGGGAATCGGCAGCTAAGCGCCGGCGCGAAAAATGCTTCATTCGGGAAGCGTATAATGCATTGGCCGCATTACACGCCCGCACCCCGCATTGCACGTTCAGAACGGATGGCGACGCACGTCCCACAGCTCGAATCTCCGTTTGCGCACGAACCCGACATTTGGCCCGTGCGCGTCGGCGACGACGATTTCCGGCTGTTCTGCAACGGCGCGAGCCTCGTGGCCTCGATGCTCGAGGACATTGCCAGGGCGCGCGAGCACGTTTGGCTGGAAGCGTATATCTTTGCCGACGACCACGCCGGCCGGGCAATCGCCGAAGCGCTGAAAGAACGCGCTCGCGCCGGAGTCGAGGTGCGCCTGATCTACGACGCGTTCGGCTGCCTGGGCGTCCGGTCGTCGCTGTTTGCTGAAATGGAAGCGGCCGGCGTGCAGGTGCATGCCTTCCACCGCTTCGCCGAATTGGTGACGCACCCCGATTTTTTTACGTTGTTTAACCGGCGCGACCACCGGAAGTTGTTGTCGATCGATGGCGACGTCGCCTATTTCGGCGGCATGAACATTGTCGATACGCGCTACCTGCACACGGTCGAGGACGTTAAGCAACAAGGACTGCCGAAGTCGGCCGGGTGGCGCGACCTGCACGCGCGCGTCGAGGGCCCGTCGGCACATCGCGTCGCGCAGGCGTTTCATCGGTTGTGGGAGCGGGTGCACCGTCG
>DASZPI010000185.1:0-5963 GCA_035550355.1 Pirellulales bacterium | reverse complement strand
TCGGCCGGCCGGTCTCATTGCCGAGCGCCTTGCAGAACTGCGATTTGCCACAGCCCGGCGGCGACAACAACAGCACGCCACGCGGGCGCTTCAGCGGATGGCGCTCGCCCTGCCGGCGCATCGCTCGGGTGCAGAAGCTCTTGAGCGCTTCCAAGCCGCCTAAGTCCGCGAACGTCTCGCCTCCCTGGTGCAGCGTGAGACCCGGAGCTGCATCGAGCACCGCATCCAAGTCGTCGCTCTCGGGAAGTTCGCCCACCTCGGTGGCCACGCCTCGGGCGATCTCTTCAAGTTGCTCGCGACCCGGCAGCTCGTGCTCAAGGATCACAAACTGCTTTTCGAGTTCGACCGGGATGTTCACCACCGGCGACAAGATCACTACGAACGTGCGGTGCCGCTTCCCGGCCGTGATCTGGGTCGAAAGCGCTTGCACGATCTCGGCCGAGTTCATGAAGCGGTGGAAGTTGACAAGCACCAGGATGGCGGTGCCGGTGTCGCTCGCCAGGGCGCGCAAAGAGCGCACCGCAGCCAGTGGGTCGGCGGCGCTTGAGTCACTTGCCTGTCCTGGAACGCTCAACCCCTCGTCGATCGACCAGGTGGCTAGCCGCCAGTTCTCCGTCCGGCAGAGCTGCGCGATTTCGCGCAAGGCGTCTTCGTGCTCGAACGACTGCAACCATAGGCCGGTGAAGCAGGCAGCGATATACTCGCGCAGTTGTTGGCAGAGGCTCATAATCGGATTGTCTCCTGGGTGGATTTGGAATGACAGAGATCGTATTGCGGAACTGGCAAGATGCGATCGCGTTCGCCGCCCGTGCACACGCCGGGCAACTCCGGAAAGATGGCGAGACGCCGTATGTCGCTCACGTCTATCGCGTGATGATGACGGTGCGGCACGTGTTCGGCTGCGATGACGAAGTGGCGCTGTGTGCTGCCGCGCTACACGACACAATCGAGGACACGACCACCGACTACGACAACCTTTTGGATTTCGGCCCTGAGGTCGCCGGCGCCGTGGCCGCGCTCACCAAAGACGCTCGCTTGCCGGAGGACGAGCGCGAAAATAAATACGACGAGGTGATCCGTGCCGCGTCGTGGCAGACCAAACTGGTGAAGCTCGCGGACGTCTACGACAATCTGAATGACGCCGGCACGTCGAAGAAGCCGCTGAAGGCGATCGAGAAAGCCAAGCGGGCGATCACCTGTGCTGGACACGATGAGCGGCTGAAGAAAGCCATCGAGGCTGTGCAGCGGCTGATCGAGCAGAAGAGCACGAGGGCATAGCCCGTTTTACGTGTCCTGCCGTACTTGCAGCTGGGTACCTTGCTGATGGTAGAACTCCGGCGTTTTCTGGTCGGCGGTTGTCACGCCCAGCGCTTGTTCCAAGAACCGGCTCGCGTACTGGCAGGCGGCGCCGGTAAAGCCCATGGTTCGAATCGTGGTCTGGCCCGCGGGCGAGATGGTGAGTTCGATGATCTGGCTCATGCGGCACCTCCGGCCACGCGGATCGAGAGTTTGATTGAGCCGTTGGCCAGCAGTTGCTCGGTTATGCTGTGGCCGCGGCGACGCGCTTCAAGTTTTGCCTTCTCCGTGGCGTACGCCTGCAGGAAGCTGCCGAGCTGAACCCGGCTCGTGGCGATGCGCATCACAAACAGCAAGTTGAAGGCAACTAACCCACTGTGCGTCCAGACTTCGACGGTGGTAAAATCGATTGCCGAGAGCGTGTCCCAATGGCGAATTCCACCGCGTCCAAGTAGAGCAGCTTACTGCGCATCGGTTCAAACGTGTCACAGCGACGATTTCGAGTCCGGCCCTCTCACATGCAGGCACGATCTTGATCGCATCGTCTGATCGGTCAACTGAGTACACAACGTTCCGCCAAATCCGTCGGTCATTCGCGTTGCATTCAGAATCGGCCATTTGGTGGAAGCGGAAGGAGTAACGGAGTAACCATGTCGATGGGTAATTCAACGCATCCCGTATCGCGTCGGGCCGCATTGCAGGCGGGTGCGTTCGGACTGTTGGGAGTTGCAGCGACGCCGTCGTCCCGGATCAAGCGTGCCGCAGCAGGAATCGCGGCCGATGCCTGGCCGAAGACGCCGCTCGAAATCGGTCACGACCCGCAGTTCCTCTTCGATTTACACGTCGTCGATTGCACCTGGGGTGTGCAGGAGAAAAGCGAGTCGGTGAAGCGGGTTTTTCACGCGGCCCGCAAGCATGGTGATGCACCGTTGCTGAGCGGCGACCAGCCCAGCCATTTCACGGTGATGCGCGACGACGACGGGACGTTTCGACTCTGGTATCAACTGAACCATCGCCTCGAGTATCCCGACGGTCGCCCGAAGGGGCAGGCGCAGTTTCACAGCTATTGCGGTTACGCCCAATCGACCGACGGACTGGAGTGGGAGCGTCCGGAGTTGAATCTTTTTCCGCAGGCGACGGACGCGTCGCTTCCCAAGAATTGCATTCTCTATCGCCCCGACTCGCCGACCTCGCATTTCGATTGTCCACAGTTGCTTCGGACCCCGGAGCGCGACCGTCGCGGCTATCGCTACCTGCTGACCTATTTGGGCGGCGGGTCGAACACGAAGTATCGTGGGATTCGCGTCGTGGGCTCGCACGACGGCGTGCATTGGGATCTGGCGAACGATGTGCAAATCTCACCGATCGGCAGCGATCACCACAACAGCGTCGTGTACGACCCGCAGCTCGACGAGTATGTGCTGTACCTGCGATCGAAGCACATTTATCTGGCGCCGGGTCAACGCGGCGGTTTCGACACGATTGAAGAGGGGGAAGCCGGGGTTCGCGTCAACACGGGCCAATCTCGTCGCGGTGTGGCGCGCATGGCGAGTCGCGACTTGTGGCAGGCATGGGCGGGTGCTCCGCAAACGATCTTGATCCCCGACGAAACCGATGCTGCCGCCGGCTACAACTTTTTCTATGGAATGCCAACCCAGTATTCGCAGGGTATCTACTGGGGGTTCCTGCAATCGTTTCGAATGAACGACTACATGCACGCCGAGTTAGCTTTTAGCCGCGATGGTATTCGATTCGAGCGTCTCCCTTGGCGTCCGAAAATCATCGAGTATGGCCTCGAGGGGGCTTGGGATTCGGTGATGATCTTGGCGAGTCCGTATTGGATCGAAGTCGGCGACGATTGGTGGATTTACTACAACGGCTGGGACGGGCCGCACGGTACGGCCCAGCGGACGGGCGGGATCGGACTCGCCAAACTTCGCAAAGAACGATTCATTTCGCAGCGCGGCCCGGCGACGGGAGGCGTGGTCTGCACGCGCGAGATCCATTGGCCGGGCGGTGATTTGATCGTCAATGCCGACGCCTCGCGCGGCGAATTGCGAGTCCGCGTCTCCGACGCGCTGCGGAAACCGCTCGCCGGGTACGATTACGAGGACGGCCCGACGTTCACCGGCGATTCGACGGGCTACGTCGTAAAATGGAACGGAAAGTCGCTCGCCGAGCAGAAGGATCAAGTGATCCGCCTCGAGTTCTTCCTGAAAGGCGCCGACTTGTACACCTTTCGCGCGGCGCAGAGCAACGCTTGAGCGCGGTCACAGCTTGAACAACGTCCGAGCGTTGCCGTAGAAAAGTAAGCGTCCGAGCTAACCCATTGTTTTCGGGCGGTCCAGCGATCGGGTAGCATAGGGCGAAGATCGTCGCGGAATGCGTCTGTGGCGAGTAGCGCGGGCGGACGAGTGAAGATGTCGCGTACGCTCGAGCGCCGTGACGTGGTCTACGACCTCACGCCCGCCGAGAAGCATCTGCTCGTCGGCAACGGCGCGCTAGTGCCGATCGGCGAGTAAGTCACCGAACAGTACGAATAAAAACCTCTTGCGTCTATGTGCTGCAGACATGATTGCGATGCGTTGCCCGGTGACGCACGCAGCCGCTCGCGCTTTGGCCCGGTAAACGACGACGTTTGCGCTGCTTCCCAGGCACTTGCAGGTGCTCCTGCTTCCACAGCCGGTGCACCCGCTTGAAGTTCACCCGCCACCCCGTCCCCAGCAACAGCTCGTGAACACGCTCGCTGCCAAAGCGCCGAAAATGGAATTCCACGTCTCCGGCTGTTAAGTTAGTCGGACGCCGCCTGCTTTGCACGCTTCCCGCCCTCGCTGCCGGACCCTCCTTCCGATGATGAAAGCCCTGTTAATAGTCGCGTTCTTAGCGGTAACAGCCTGGACGACCCCGCTTGAAGCTGCCGAACACCGGCCGAATATCTTGATTGTTCTCGTCGACGACATGGGGTATTCCGACCTCGGCTGTTACGGCGGCGAGATTGACACGCCGAATCTCGATCGGTTGGCGCGAGGGGGACTGCGATTCATGTTTTCCAACTTCACTCGCTGCTGCCCGGCGCGAGCCAGCCTGCTTACTGGACTCCATCCCCATCAGGCCGGCGTCGGAGGAATGACTTTCGATCAAGGACAACCCGGTTGGCGCGGTACGATTCAGCCGAACTCCGTCACAATAGCCGAGGTGCTACGAAGCGCGGGCTATCACACGTCGATGGTCGGCAAATGACATCTCAGCGTCGGTGGAAAGCCGCCCCACCCGACGGACCGCGGATTTGAGGGACGGAACCTAGCCGAAACGAACCCTGCAAAGCTCCAGGAGCTACACAGCCTGCTCGGCACAATCCGAAGCGGCCGGTAACGATTGCGCCCATCCAGTCGACCTGCACACGAGTATCTCGACATGACACGAACCGCTTGGAAAATTGCGATCTTGTTCCTCGGTGCCTCGTCGCTCACTGCGGCAGCGCAAGCGGCGGACAAGCCCAACATTCTATTTCTGCTCTCCGACGACCATAGCTATCCGTACCTCGGCTGCTACGGCAACCCGGACGTGCGGACGCCGAATCTTGATCGCTTGGCGAGTGAAGGCTTGCGGTTCGATCGGATGTTCGTCTCTTGTCCGCAGTGCGTGCCATCGCGGGCCGCGTTAATGACCGGTCGCTCGCCGGTGGCGGTGCGCATGGTGCGGTTTACGTCGCCGCTGCCGCCGGACGTCGTCGCCTTGCCGGATCTGCTCCGCGATCGGGGTGGCTATTTCACGGGCGTCGCCGGACGCAGCTATCACCTCGACGGCCCGGCGAGCGGCGGCAAACGGGCGGCGCCGGAGTTAGGACGCGTCATGGACGAACACGATTTGCGCACGTTCACGAAGCGCGTGGATTACGTCGAAAAGGGAGGAGCGATGACAAAGTTCGGCGACAAACTCGCCGAATTTCTCGACGCGGCCCCCGCCGGCAAGCCGTGGTTCTTTTGGCTTGGCTTCTCCGATCCGCATCACCCGTGGGATACGACCGGTCCGCGCGGCACGCTCGATGCAGCCAAACTCACGCTGCCACCGCATCTGCCCGATCTGCCTGGGGTGCGCGGCGACTTAGCGCGCTATCTGGCGGAAATCGAACACCTCGACGGCGATGTGCAGAACGTACTCGACGAACTCGACAGACGCGGGTTGACGAAAAACACGATAGTCGTCTTTATGGGCGATAACGGGATGGCGATGCCGCACGGCAAGGGAGCCTTGCATGATCCGGGAATCAACGTGCCGCTGTTGGTTCGTTGGCCTGACGTCGTTCGGCCCGGCGGCGTGACGCGGACGCTCATCTCCGGGGAAGATTTCGCGCCCACGATGCTGGAGGCGGCCGGCGTCGTTCCCCCCGACGAAATGAGCGGCGTCAGTTTCCTCAAGCTATTACGCGGCGACAAGTTCGACGGCCGAAAGTTCATCTTCGCCGAACGGGGACCGCACGGCGGCGACGGCGGGATGAAGCCGGACGTCTTGGCGTCGACGTTTGATCTGTCGCGTTGCGCTCGTTCGGATCGCTTCAAGCTCATCTATAATTGCACGCCGCACGGCGCCGTTGCGCCGGTTGACAGTCGCAACGATCCGGGATGGTTGGAAATGACGGCCGCTCACGAGGCCGGAAAACTCGCACC
>DASZPI010000184.1:0-2092 GCA_035550355.1 Pirellulales bacterium | reverse complement strand
GAGTGCGCGGCGTCGCTTGATCGTGACCGACAGCGTTTTCAGCATGGACGGCGACGCCGCGCCGTTGGTCGAGTTGGTCGAGCTCGCCGGTCGCAACGGCGCGATGCTGATGATCGACGAAGCGCATGCCACCGGCGTCTTCGGGGCGCGTGGCCGCGGCCTGGCCGAGCACCTGGGGGTTGAAGATCAAATCGATGTGCGGATGGGAACGCTGAGCAAGGCCTTCGGCTGCGCCGGAGGTTTCGTGTGCGGGCGACGGAGTCTCGTGGATTGGCTGGTGAACCGTGCACGGTCGTATGTTTTCTCCACAGCGCAGCCGGCCGCATGGTGTGCAGCGGCGATCGAGGCGATCGAGATCGTCGAGCGCGAGCCGCTGCGCCGCGAGCGATTGCTCGGCCTTGCCGATCGCGTGCGTGACGTGTTGCGTGCGCAGGAATGGGACACCGGCGCCTCGACAACGCAAATCATTCCGGTGATCGTTGGCGCGCCAGGGCGAGCGATCGAGCTTTCGCGCCGGCTGCTCGACCGGGGGCTGTTCGTTCCTGCGATCCGGCCGCCGTCGGTTCCGGAGGCGCGGTCGCTGCTGCGCATCAGTCTTTCGAGTGCACACGACGACGCAATGATCGAGCGCTTGTTGACCGCCATGGCCGAGTTGCGAGCGTCGGCCTAATGGGCTGCCGCGGCGGCTTCTGGTCCCGGCGGCGGGTCGGCCACGTCGACGTGGCGAACGTCCGATTGCACCAGACCATCGCGGAGGCGCACGATCCGCTTGGCTCGCCGCGCGACGTCCTCTTCGTGGGTGACGATGATGATCGTTTTGCCCGCCATGTTGAGTTGATCGAACAGGTGCAAGATCTCGAGCGTCGTCGCCGTGTCGAGATTTCCGGTCGGCTCGTCAGCCAGAATGAAGTACGGATCGTTGATCAGGCTGCGGGCAATGCCGGCACGTTGTTGCTGACCGCCGGATAATTGCGTGGGCCGATGATCGAGTCGCTTGCCCAGGCCGACCATCTGAGCCAACTCGCGGCAGCGCTGGCGATCTTCGGGCGTGAGCTTGCCGCGGTAGTACAACGGCACCTCGATGTTTTCCAGGACCGTAAGCTGTGAGATCAGATTGTACGACTGAAAAACGAAGCCGATTCGCGACGCGCGAATTTCCGACAGTTGATCATCGTTCAGTTGCGCGACGTCGTCTTCGCCCAAGAAGAACACGCCCGACGTGGGCCGATCGAGGCAGCCAAGCATGTTCAACAGCGTGCTCTTGCCCGAGCCCGAGGGACCCATCACGGCCACGTAGTCGCCGGTCGGAATATCGAGCGACACCCCGGCCAAGGCGCGGACCGTCTCACCGCCGAGGTGGTATTCCTTCGTCAATCCTTCGATGCGAACGGCGTACATGGCGGGCGGAGCGGGCAGTTGGCCAGCGAGTGAACGAGCCGCGACCGCAAGCAAGCGGCCGCATTCAATCATTCGCGGACCTGGGCGAAGTAGTGGACCCCTCTTTTGTTCGACGTGACCACATCGAGCAGGCCGTCGCCGTTGACGTCGATCACTTCGAACTGTGTGCCAATGCCGCTGTCGTCGTCAAACTTGTGCGGCGTCCACACCGGCTTGCCCTCCTTGCGCGACAGCTCGAACCAGTACATCACCGCCGGATCGCCCGGGTTGACGTCCTTGTTCGGACCATGGGCCCACCAGCGCTTGCCGGTGACGAAATCGGGCAAGCCATCGCCGTTGATGTCGGCCAGGCACAGGGCGTGCGTCTGCGAAAAGGTGCTGTCAATTTCGTGGGTCTTCCAGCCGTCGGGGCTTTGTTCGTGCCACCAGATGCCGATCTGGTGGGCTGCCGACGAGAGAACATCGTTGTCGCCGTCGCCATCGAAGTCGTAAACCAGCATGTCGGCGCATGGTTCGCCCAGAGACGCACGATGGAACGGCCACGCGCCGGCGGCAAGGCTTGGCGGAGCTTCCCACCAACCGGTCGGCACGACGATGTCGGTCCGACCGTCGCTGTTGACGTCGCCCGCTCCAAGGCCGTGAAAAAACTTCCGTGCCTCGTCGACTCCCGGCTCGGAAATCGGCTGCACCGTCC
>DASZPI010000183.1:0-1596 GCA_035550355.1 Pirellulales bacterium | reverse complement strand
GGCATTATTCACCGCGATATCAAGCCCGCGAATCTGCTGTTGGCCGGCAATGGCGTGGTCAAGCTGTCCGACTTCGGCATCGCCAAGCTGTTCGGCAATACGGGGCTGACTGCCGACGGGGGCTTGTTGGGGACGGCCGAGTACATGGCTCCCGAGCAGGCCGACGGTCGTCCGGTAGGCTACCGCTGCGACTTGTACAGCTTGGGTGGCGTGCTGTACGCAATGATGGCCGGGCATCCGCCCTTCCGCGCCAAATCGCTTCCCGAAATGCTGCAGATGCAGCGCTTCACGCAGCCCGATCCACTGCGCCGCCACGTACCCGAGGTGCCCGCTGAGATCGAAGAGATCGTGCAGACACTCTTGGAAAAAGACGCCGAGCGGCGTGTGCCGACCGCGTTCGTCTTGGGGCGTCGGCTGGAAGCGACGCGCCTCGGGCTGGCGCACCAGCAAGCTGTGATCAACGCCGAGGTCAGCGACCAATCGGCAACGGCCGAGGCGCCGCCCAAGCTGCTGGGCGCGGTGACAAACGAGCCCCATGGGGCTCGTTTGTCACTGCAGCGCACCGTGCCGGTGATCGCAGCGGAGGATGCCGCCGCCGGATTGCCGCCGACCGCCGATGCGACCGCGCCACCGGCCGAGGCCGCAGGTCCAGCGACGATTCACCTCGCGCCTCATGCGGCAAGCTTGATAGGGGCCGACGTGATTCCGATCGTCACCGATCGTTCTGAATCGGCGCAGGGCGCGTCGCGCGCCGATCGCGCTTCGGGCGAGGTTTCGAACGGGCACGGCCAGGCGATTGCCTTGGGCGGCGTGGCGAATCGACGAAAGTTCACCGTGGTTTCGCGTGACGAACGCTCCAGCGATGCAATCATCGAGGACCAGGCGGAGTGGATTTCGCCGCAAACCTGGTTGTTGGTGCTCGGCATGCTCGCCGTAGGCGCGGTCGCCTGGTGGTTCTTGCAGCCTCCATCGGCCGACAGTCTGTATCATCGCATTTCGGCCGCCGCGCAAGAGAACAAGCCCGAGGCGCTGGCGGCGGTCGACGACGATATTGCGCGCTTTCTGGCCATCTATCCGCACGATCCGCGCAATCGCGACGTGTTCCAATATCAGCAGCAAATCGAGCAGTACCGCCTGGAGCGAAAGTTTGCGCGACGCGCGCGCCAGGGTGATCGCAGCTCGAGCGAAACCGCGATCGAGCGCGCTTATTTCGACGCGATGGCGTATCGCGACGTCGAGCCGCTGCTGTGTCGGCGAAAACTACAAGCGATTCTTGATTTGTACGACGCCGAGAGTGTCGACGAGCAACCAACCGTCGAGCGGCAATGCGTGCTGCTTGCCCGCCGGCAATTGGAGCGACTGGACGAGCAACTCAATCGCCACACGGCCGCCGATGAACAGTCGCTGGCCGGCCGTCTGGCGGCGGCCCGCAAGCTGTCATCGAGCGATGCGGCAGCGGCTCGCCGCATCTGGCAAGCGGTCGTCGAACTCTACGGCGATCGAGCCTGGGCCAGCGCGATGGTCGATGAGGCCCGACGCCGCCTGAGCGAAAGCAGCGACGAACGGTAGTCGCGGTTGCAGGGCTACTTGCCGACC
>DASZPI010000182.1:0-8912 GCA_035550355.1 Pirellulales bacterium | reverse complement strand
TGCCCTGCGCGATGTCGTCATTCCCGACTTGCTCGAGCGCAACCGGACGACGCGACGGCTGCGAATCTGGAGCGCGGGATGCTCGTTCGGCGCCGAGCCGTATTCGCTGTCGATCTTGCTGAAACGCGAGTTGGCGCACCTGGTTGCCGGCTGGGACATTTCGATCCTGGCCACCGACATCAATCGCGAATTTCTCAGCCGCGCACGCGCAGGCTGCTTCGAAGATTGGGCGTTTCGTGGCGTCGCCGACGATCTGAAGCGAGCCTGCTTTTCGCCCGCGGGCAATTTGTGGCGCGTCAATCCCGAGTTCCGCGAGGGGGTCACGTTCCAACCCCATAACCTCGTGGAACACCCGTTTCCGTCGCTGGTGCAGAATCTGTTCGCGTTCGACTTGGTGCTGTGTCGCAACGTAATGATCTACTTCAACCGCGAGGTTACCGATCGTGTCGTCGCTCACCTGCACGATGCCTTAGTACCGGGTGGTTGGCTGCTGGTGGGACATGCCGAGCCCAGCATCGAAACTTTCCGCGCATTCAAGATGTTCGGTGCGCCGGGCGCGGTGCTGTATCAGAAGCACGATCAGTCCGCACCGGCGGCATGCCTTCGTGTGGATCATCGTCGGTTGAATGATCTGCCTCGCAGGCCGCCGTTGGCAACCGTCGAGCGCGTTGTCCGTCCGCGGTGCGAGACGACGGCCGTAGCGTCGATGGCGGTGGTTGGACGTTCTCGATCCGAGGCACCCACTGAGTGCGATCGGGCCGCGAAGTTAACCGAGCTGCGCATGTTGGCCGACGTCGGACGGCTCGAACAAGCTTTGGTTTGCTGCGAACAAATGCTCGGTTGTGACAAGCTACAGCCTGCAATTCATTTCTATCATGCGCTGATTCTGACCCAGCTCGGTCGCGGCGACGATGCCACGCTCGCCCTGCGGAGAGCGGTGTATCTTGATCGCACCTATGTGCTGGCGCACTACTATCTCGGCTTGGCGGCACAGCAACAGAACCGAGCGGCGCTTGCTGCGCGGTCGTTTCGCAACGTCCTGGAGCTGTTGGCCGGCCGCAACGCCAACGAAGCGATTGCCGATGCCGACGATTTGCGCGCCGGCGACCTCGAGCGACTCACGCGGTTCCACCTGGCAGCGATCACGGACTCTCGATCGGCATCCAGCCTTGCGAGGACCATTCCATGATTGCCCCGGCTGCGAACGATGTTTCGACCAGCGCAGACGTTGCGAACTTTCGTTCCGGCGACCGCGCGTCGTCGGAACGTCTTGCCGCCGTTTTTCGCGAGCGAGCCGAACGGCTGGCGGCGCGCGAGACGACGCGAGCGGCGCGCGTCACCACGCCGATGCTGGTTTTCGAGTTGACCCCGGAGCGCTACGCGGTCGAGTTGGCGAATGTGATGCAGGTGATGCCGTTGGCCAACTGCACGCCGATACCCGGCGCACCGGCATCGTTGCTGGGGGTAATCAACTTGCGCGGCGACATTCGCTCAGTGGTCGACTTGCGCCAGATTCTGCAACTACCCAACCGTGAGCCCAACGTACAGGGCTATCTGATCGTGCTGCGCCACGCCGACCGGGTCGTCGGCGCTCGCGTTGATCAGGTGCACTGCGTCCAAGGCATCGAGCTAGCGGAACTCATCGAGCCCAGCCCCGAGTTACGGAGGCTGCATGGCGCGTTCGTCAAGGGAATCGACCCTGACATGCGGATCGTGCTCGATGCCGCGGCGATTTTCAGTCACGCCGTTTTCAAAACAAATTCATCAACGGAGAAATAACGATGTCGGTTGCCAAAAAAATCGCCGCCGGGTACTGCCTGGCGTCGGTCATCCTCATTGGGCTGGGAGTGCTTTCGTATCGCAGCACCAAGAACCTAGTGGCGAACAATCGCGCCGCGGCACATACCGAGCTTGTACTTGCCGATCTCGAAGGGCTCATCTCGCTGATCAAAGACGCCGAGACTGGCCAACGCGGGTTCCTGCTCACCTCGCGCGATTCGTACCTCGAACCGTACACCGTTGCAGTCGCGAAGATCGACATGACCTACGACGATCTGCGCCGATTGACGAACGACAATCCCACCCAGCAGCGCCGGCTCGACGATCTAAAAGTGCTGGTGCGCGACAAGATCAAAGAACTGGAAGAAACCATCGGCTTGATGAAGAAGCAAGGATTCGACGCCGCGCTTGCGGTGGTTCTGCAAGACCGGGGCAAGCTGATCATGGACGAAATCCGCTCGGTGGTGCTGAAGATGAGGCGCGAGGAAAGCGAGCTGCTGCAACGCCGCACTGCCGAGGTGGAAGCGAGCGCCCAGGCGACCGTCTACACGATTGGCGTGGGGACCATCGCCGCAATTTTGCTGATCCAGGCGGCGGGGTTGCTCATCGCGCGCTCGATCGTCAACCCTCTGAGCAAGGTTATGGAGATGGCGCAAAAAATTGCCGAAGGCAACCTTACCGTTCCGAAGCTCAACTGCGTGGGCAAAGACGAGATCGGCCGACTCGCGGCGGTATTCAACCAAATGATCGACAGCCTTAAGGAATTGGCGACACAGACGGTCAGCGTCACCGGAAATATCAATAGTGCCGCGGCCGAGATCATGGCCTCGACGCAACAGCAGGCCGCGAGCACCAAGGAACAAGCTGCCGCCATCCAACAGATCACCACCACGATGGCCGAAACGAGCCAATCGGGGGCCGAGATCATCGATCGCGCCAAGCAAGTGGCTACCGCCGCCGAATCGGCTTCCGCGACCAGCAAGTCTGGTATTCAAGCGGTGCAAAGCACGAACGCCACCATGCAAGAGATTCGCGAACAGGTTGAAGAAGTGGCCGAAAATGTGGTTGCGCTCAGCGAAAAAGCGCAGGCGGTTGGCGAAATCATCGCGACAGTGAACGAAATTGCCGAGCAATCGAACCTGTTGGCCTTGAACGCGACGATCGAAGCGGTCTCGGCCGGCAGCGAAGGGAGCCGATTCTCCGTTGTAGCCAACGAGATGAAGAACCTCGCCGATCAGGCCAAGGAATGCACCGTGCAAGTCCGCGCAATCCTTGGCGAGATTCAGAAGGGGATCAACACCTCGGTAATGTTGACCGAAGAAGCGGTTAAGCGTGTCGAATCGGGGAAAAAACAAACCGATGTCAGCGAGCGCACGATCTACACCGTTTCCGAATCGACCGAGACGAGCATCCAGGCGTTCCAGCAAATCATCGGCGCCGCGAACCAGCAGCAAATCGGCTTCGAGCAAGTGACGCAGGGCATGCAGTCAATCCGCATGGCGGCCGAGCAAACCGCGGCCAGCACTGCTCAGCACGAAAAGGCGGTCGCCAACCTCACCTCGCTTAGCCAACAGCTCCGCCGAGCCGTGTCGAATTACAAGTTGAACTAGCTCGATCGCTACGAACCGAACGCACAGCGATCACCCTTCATGGATTACGGGCATGGACGAGATCAATCAACAAGTGCTCGACGCCTTTCAGGTGGAGCATCGCGAGCACCTCGAGGCGATCCGCAGGCTGATTGACGAGCTAGCTCATCGCAGCGAGTCGGCCAGCAGCGAACGGCTGGACGACGCATTTCGACGCGCCCACAGCATGAAAGGGGGCGCCAGAATCTGCGCGCTACGCCCGGTCGAAACGTTGGGGCATCGCTTGGAAACGCTGTTCGCGCGCATGCAGCATGGGCAAGTGCAGCCCGACGGGAACGTATTGCGCGCCGTCAATCTGGCGCTCGATATGACCGAAGACTGGATGGCCGCCTTGGCTAGCGGTCAAACGCCGCCGGAGATTGATGCGGCACTGGCGAATATCGATGCGGTGTTGGCCGAAAACGCGACAAGCTCGGCGAGAACCCCGCCCCCGACTGATCTCGGCCAACGGCTGCGTGCCGCGTTCCGAGTCGAGCACCAGGAGTATGTGACCGGCATTCGATCGGTCCTGCGCAAGGTCGCGACCGCGTCAGAACCGATCGCACCCGGCGATATGGCGGAATGCTTTCGGATGGCCCACAGCATGAAGGGGGCTTCGCGCGTTGCCAATGTGCCCGGGGTCATCGAACTAAGCGAACGGCTCGAGGCGCTGTTCGGTAAGATTCGCGATGGGGCGCTGGAGTGCGACGCGACCTGCTGTTCCAACATCGCTTTGGCGCTAGACGCCATCGAACGGGTCGCAGCCGAACTGGACGAAGGCAAGGCAGCATGCGCGCCGGTCGAGGCACTCGCGGCGCTTGACTCGTTGCTTGATCGTGGCATCGTCGAGGCGGAGATCCATCAAAGTGCGCCGGTCGAAGCAACTTCGCCCACCTCGTCGGCAGCCGCAGCAGCGCCGGTCGATCTGGTACGCGTCGCCACGGGTAGCCTCGATCGGCTGGTGCGATCGGCTAGCCAACTGCAGATCGAAAACCTGCAACAGGCGGTCGTCGCCCAGGAGTTGTGTCAGCTTGGCATGCGCGTCGATGCGATGCAGCGCGACCGGGAAGCCTTGCGCAAATCGGCAGCCGTCGGCCTGCATCATCTCAGCGCTCGCCCCGAGCTGGCGCGGGTCGGTCAGTATCTCGATACCGTCGAGTCGCAGATCCGAGATCTAGCAAACCGCACGCGGCGCATTCGGCTGTTGCAGAGGCGTAACGCCTGGCAGTTGGCCAGCCTCGGCGAGCAAGTGCAACGCGATGTGCGGCAAACGCGCATGGCGCCGGCCGAGAGCGTGTTCCAGGGCTTTCGCAAGATGGTGCGCGATCTGGCGCGCGACGAGCAAAAGCAGGTCGAGCTGCGAGTTACGGGACTCGATGTGCTCGCCGACCGCATGGTGCTGCAGATCCTCAAAGATCCGCTGATGCACATCTTGCGCAACGCCGTGTCTCACGGCATCGAGTCTCCCACGGAACGCCTTGCACATGGCAAAAGCCGGACTGGTCGGATCGACCTGAAGCTCGAAACCACTGGCAACCGATTGCACATCGAAGTCGGCGACGATGGTCGCGGCATCGATTTGGAACGCGTGGCCGAGGTCGGCCTGCAGCGTGGCTTGTTGTCTCCATCGGCGGCGGAGCACCGCTCGCCTGAAGACCTGGCAAAGCTTCTGTTCCAGTCCGGATTTTCGACCTCCAAGGTCGTCACCGAGCTGAGCGGGCGCGGCTTCGGTTTATCGGTGGTGACGCAAGCCGTCACGCGCCTGCAAGGAGAAGTACGACTGCTGCAAAAGTCGGCTTCCGGTACCACGGTTCAGATCTCCGTCCCACTATCGATCGCGACCCATCGATTGTTGTTTGTCACCTGCGGCGAGCACGAGTTGGCGATACCGCTGCATACGGTCGAACGACTGCTGCGGCTCGCACGTGCCGAAATTGAGACGATCGAGGGAACGCAGGTGGTCAGTTTTCAGCGCGATGTCGTGCCGCTGGTCAGCCTGGCACAACTGCTCGGGATCAGCCCGGCGGAAGCTGCCGTCGGCAGCGAGGTGGTGCAGGCCGCCATCGTGCGCTCGGGCAATCGTCGCGTGGCGGTCGGAGTCGATCGATGCTTAGGCGAGCGCGACGCCTTGATCCGCGAGCTCGACGGTCCGGCAGAGGCGATGTCGCAATTCGCAGGCGGTGTGTTGCTGGAAGACGGCCGCGTGGCGTTGGTCATCAATCCAAACGAATTGCTCGATGGTTTCAAGGCTTCGTCGCATGCGCCGGCTGCGCGAGCGCCCACCCTGCCGCTCGAGCGCGCGCGACCGACCGTGTTGGTCGTCGATGACTCATTTACCACGCGCACCCTCGAAAAGACATTGCTCGAAGCCCACGGCTACGACGTGCGAATCGCCGTCGATGGCCTCGAAGCGCTGGCACAACTTGCTGGGCCGGCCCATGGCATCGACCTGGTGATTTCCGATGTACAAATGCCGCGACTCGATGGGTTTGGTCTGCTGGCTGAGATTAAGAAAGACAAGCGCTTGGCCGAACTGCCAGTGATCCTCGTCACGTCGCTCGACAAGAGCGAAGACCAGCAGCGCGGCCTATCGCTGGGAGCCGATGCATATATCGTGAAGCGCAAGTTCGATCACGAAGATCTGTTGAACACCATCCGCCAAATCATTTGATCGCTGCGTCCCATGGAGTTGCAAACCTTGACACCGTCGACAGGCGACAAGCAGCCGCAATATCGGCGGCATTGCGGCGACGCCCCGCACCGTGTGCGCGTGATGATCGTCGAGGATTCGGCCGTGGTGCGCGAGTTCTTGCAGCACGCCATCGGCTGCGATCGTCGCTTGCAGTTGGTCGCCTCGGTCAGAAGTGCCGAAGAGGCGCTGCGCTGTGTCGAGCAAGTGTCGCCCGACGTGATCTCGATGGATATTCGGCTGCCGGGGATGAATGGCTTCGAAGCGACTCGGCGCATCATGGCCGACTGTCCAACGCCGATCGTCGTGGTCGCGGCGAGTGTTGATTCCGAAGATTTGCAGATTTCGATGAATGCGTTGCGAGCTGGAGCGCTGGCGGTGTTGGAGAAACCAGCCGCAACAACCTCGGCCGACTACGCGGCCTTGGGCGAGCAGCTTTGCACACGGCTCGTCATCATGAGTCAGGTCAACGTGGTTCGCCAACGGTTCGCGGTTCAGCCAGGCGGGGCATCTGCATTGACGGAGCGTCGGCGAACGATCGCGCGAAGGCGCAGCGTCGATTCGATTCAGATGGTCGGCATGGTCGCTTCTACCGGCGGGCCGAACGCGCTCGACAGCGTGCTGAAGCATTTCACGCGCGACTTTCCGACGCCGATCGCGATCGTGCAGCACATTACCGCCAGCTTCCAGGACGCTTTCGTTGCGTGGCTGCGCGACATCTCGCCGTTGCCGGTCAAAGAAGCCGCCGAGGCGATGCGACCCGAGCCTGGTGTAGTGTACGTCGCGCCGGCCGAACGTCATCTTGTCGTCGAACCAAATGGTTTTCGCCTGGACCGCGGGGAGCCGGTGTGCCTGCAGCGCCCCTCGGGGACGATATTGCTTAAATCGATTGCCGCCAGCTACGGCAGCCGCGCGCTGGGCGTGCTGTTGACAGGCATGGGCGAAGACGGCGCCGCCGGCCTGCACGCCCTTTACGACGCCGATGCCCAAACGATTGCCGAAGACGAATCGACCGCCGTGGTTTACGGCATGCCGGCGGCAGCGATGCGACTGGGCGCGGTGCGTGAGTCGCTCCCGTTGCACGAGATCGGCCCGCGAATCATGGAACTCATTGCGCGTTGATCGAGCGCGATTCGGAATCCTACCAATGACAACCCTCGTGACGGCATCAACCAATGCTTCGGCAATGCTTGGTGCACGGACCGTGCGCATCTTGTTGGTCGAAGATTCGCAAACCCAAGCAATCAACGCCTGCGACGTGCTTCAGCGGCAGGGTTGGGAAGTCGTTTGGGCGGCGACTGCTGAGCAGGCAATGGACGAGATCAACCGCCAGCCGCCCGATCTGATTGTGGTCGATTATTACCTGCCAGGCCTGCTCGGCGACGAGTTCTGCCGACGCATCAGGATGAACATCGACACGCGGCGGATTCCGATCATCATGCTCACCGTCGACAGTGCCGGCGAGGTCGAGCTGCGCGGCCTGGAAAGCGGCGCGGACGACTTTGTGCAAAAGTCGGCCGATACCGACATCTTGGTGCTGCGCATTCGCGCGATGCTGAACACGAGCAAGGCGATGTTGTCGATCTTGGGGCCGTCGGACGCGCCGTTTCGCCGGGCTAGGCTGCTGACCATCGACGACAGTCCGACCTATCTCGAGCATCTGGCCGATCAACTTGGGCGCGAAGGCTACGAGGTGCAACGTGCCGCGGCCGGTCCCGAGGGTTTGCAGCGCCTGGCATCCGAGGCGTTTGACTGCGTGCTGGTCGATCTGGTGATGCCGGAAATGAACGGCATTGAGGTCTGCCGGCAAATCAACAAGCTGCGCACTTCGATGGCCACGCCGATCACCGTGCTAATGTTGACGGGTCATGAAAATAAAGACGACCTGATGCGAGCCTTGGAGGCGGGCGCCGATGATTTCGTGGGCAAATCAAGCGATCTGGCGGTGCTGAAAGGGCGCATTCGAGCGCTATTGCGGCGCAAGTTTTACCAGGAAGAAAACCAGCGCATCCTGGAAGAACTTAAGAGCAAAGAGCTCGAGGCAGTGCGCGCTCGTGCACAGGCCGAAGTGAACGAAGCTCGCGCGGCACTTTATGACGAACTGCAGGTCGTTGCCGCCGATCTGCAGCGCTCGCAGCAGGAACTGCAGGCTGCCAAGGACGCTGCCGAGGCGGCCAATCGTGCCAAGAGCGACTTTTTGGCGAATATGAGCCACGAGATCCGCACGCCGATGAACGGCATCATCGGCATGACGGACCTCACGCTGCACACCGACCTGTCAGCCGAGCAGCGCGAGAACCTGGTGATTATCAAGCAGTCGGCCGACGCTCTGCTGCAGTTGCTGAACGACATTCTCGATTTTTCAAAAATCGAGGCAGGCAAGCTCGAGCTGGAAGCGATCGCCTTCGACCTGCGCGAAAATCTGGAAAACAGCTTGAAAATGCTCGCGATGCGCGCCGCGGAACAGCAGACGGCGCTGCATTGCCGGCTGCCGTCCTCGCTGCCAACGTCGATCATTGGCGATCCGTGCCGCCTGCGACAGGTGATCGTGAACCTGTGCGGCAACGCCATCAAATTCACCCGTGCCGGAGAGGTGGTGCTCGAAGTGGCCGAAGAAGCCCGAGACGGCGACGTTCTTTGGTTGCATTTTCAGGTGCGCGACACCGGGATTGGCATTGCTGCCGAGAAACAGCAGACGATCTTCGGCGTCTTCAGCCAGGCCGATTCATCCATGTCGCGAAAATTTGGCGGCACGGGACTGGGGCTGGCGATCTCGTCGCAGTTGGTGGCCTTGATGGGCGGTCGCATTTGGGTTG
>DASZPI010000181.1:0-2961 GCA_035550355.1 Pirellulales bacterium | reverse complement strand
CGGCCGACGCCGACTCGCCCGCGTCGCCACGCTTCTCGGCGAACATCGCGCGGGCGATCCAATGGATCGACGAGGTCGGCGGCAAGCCGTCGCCGCGCACCGCCGACCTGGGCCACGATACCACGCTCGTCGGTTGGCCGTGGGTCGAAGGGACGCACTCGTGGCTCGAGCCGACGGCATTTTGCATCCTCGCCCTGAAAGCCGCCGGCCAAGGGGCGCATCCGCGCGTTCGCGAAGGCGTGCGACTACTGCTGGATCGCTTGCTGCCGGCCGGCGGGGCGAATTACGGAAACACCTACGTTCTCGGCCAACTGTTGCGGCCACATCTCGAACCGACTGGCATGGCGCTGGCTGCGCTGGGTGGCGAGGAAGACACGAACGGCCGCATTGCTAAAACGCGCAGCTACGCTGCCGGCGCGCTGAAGTCGTCGACCACCGCCGCCTCGCTGGGCTATGCGCTGATTGGTCTGGCGGCACACGGCGATCATCCGCCGCAGCGCGATCGCTGGCTGGCCGATGCCGCCGAGCGCACCGGGCATGTCGTCGGCTCGCAGCCCCGACGCGCCCTGCTGGCCTTGGCTGCGCTGGGCGATCAATGTCCGTTCATCACGTTGCCTAAGCAAGGATCGCGCGCATGACGCCTGACGATCGGGTTCCGAACCAGGACGCCCCGCCGGCCTTTGATCGCCGCGCGCTGCTGATTGGCACCGGTGTTGCCGCCACCGCGGGGTTGCTTGGCTACACGCTGCTGCGCTCGCGGCAAGCAGGCGAGAGCGTGTTCATCGCCCGCAATCAGCGCTACGATGGCCCTTTGGAACAGACGATTGCCGACGGGCTATTGGCCACGGGGCTCGAGCCGTCGCTGCTGCCGGGCAAGCGCGTGCTGCTGAAGCCGAACATGGTCGAGCCGTCGCGCTTGTCGCCGCAAATGACGACCCATCCGGCAATGGTTCTAGCCACCGCCGAAGTGTTTCGCCGCTGGGGCGCGACGGTGCTGGTCGGCGAAGCGCCGGGACATCTGCGCGACACCGAGATGGCGCTGTACGAGTCGCGCATCGGCGAAGCGCTCAGCGATGGCAAAATCGACTTTGCCGACTTGAACTACGAAGAAGTGGCAAAGGTCGGCAATCGCGGGCGACGCTCGCCGCTGGACGGTTTCTACTTTCCCCGCGCGGTGGTCGAGGCCGATCTGGTCGTCTCGATGCCGAAGATGAAGACCCATCACTGGGTCGGCATCACGGTGAGCATGAAGAACCTGTACGGCACCCTGCCCGGCTGCAAATACGGCTGGCCGAAGAACGTGCTGCACCATGCCGGCATTCCCGAGACGGTCGTCGACATCAACGCCTCGTTGCCCAAGGCGATTGCGGTGGTCGATGCCATCACCTGCATGGAAGGGGACGGGCCGATCATGGGCAGTGCCAAGCCGATGGGCCTGGTGATCGTGGGAACGAATCCAACCGCGGTCGACGCCACCTGCGCGCGGATCATGGGGATCGACCCGACGCGCGTCACCTATTTGGCGTTGGCTGGCGGCACGTTGGGGCCTTTGGACGACCGATTGATCCGGCAGGTTGGCGAGCCGTGGCAGCAGGTCGCGTCGCCGTTCGAGATCCTTGATCGCCCCCATCTGCGCGGCCTCCGCCTGCCGGGCGTGCTGACTTCGTAGCGCGATCCGCGCGCTGGCAAATGCGTTAGAATGGGGCGCACCGTTCGCGCTGCGTTTATAGTGAACGGCGCCAAGGTGTCTGCAACTAACGTGGGCAATTCGATGAACCGTTGCTTGGTCCAGTACCGTAAGGTTTTTGTCCTTGTATTGGTCGCGTTGGGCGCGCGCCCGGTCGCAGGGCGTGATCTTGTCCCGGCCGGCGGCCAGACCGCGTGGCGGTATCTCGACACGGGCATCGCCCCAGACGCGGCATGGCAGCAGCCGATGTTCGACGACTCCCGCTGGCCGGCAGGGCCGGCGCCTCTTGGATTTGGCGAAGAGCGGCTGAAGACGCAGGTTCGCCCCGGGGTGGGCGAAAAGCAATCGACGACCATTTGGTTCAGGCATAGTTTCACGCCGCCGGCACTCAAGCCGGGCGAAAGCCTGGTGCTGATGCTGTGCGTTGATGATGGCGCCGTGGCGTACCTGAACGGCACGGAGATTGGCCGGACCAACATGCCCGACGGACCGATCACGGCCGACACGCTGGCCAGGCAAACGGTCGGTAACACGCGCGAAGGGCTGTACACACGCATCCATCTTCCGCTGCAGGCTTTGTCGCCGGAAAAGAAGAACGTGCTGGCGGTCGAGGTGCATCAAGCCAGTCAACGTAGCAGCGACCTGTTCTTTGACCTGGCGCTGAAAACGTCGCCGGCCCCGAACGACGGGGCGACCCTCTCGAGCAACGGCGCTGAAGTCGCGACCCTGTTCAATCGCACGCACCTGGTCGGTCCAGGCGTGACGATTCCCGATGGCTATCTCGACGGCGGCCGTGGCATGAAGGTCGACTCGGCGGGCCAGGCCTCGTCGCGACGGGAAATCCTGGTCGTCGATCGCACGCACGATGAGGAGTTGGCAGCCGACTTGGCTTTTGCTCGGTCCGCAGAGTTGCGGATGTTGCCCGAGTTGGAGCGTGTTCGAGCGATCGCTGCTCGGATCGATCAGCGCACGACGCCTCCGGGCGGCGGCCGATGGACCGGTGAAACGGTCACGATGTTGGAGCATGAGTTTGCAGGCAAGCCGGTGTTGATCGGCGATTGGGTCGATCAGTGCCAGGCCGGCGTGTGCCGGCATCGTGCGCTGTTGTTCAAGCTCCTTGCTGACGAGGCTGGTTTGCAGGCGTCTTTGACGCGCGGCAACTTCATGAAAAATGGCAAGGGAGAGGCGCATGCCTGGAATGAAGTGCAATTAGCCGACGGTCGCCGAGTGCTGGTCGACGTGATGCACAACGGCGGCAAACCGAAGTTCCCCGA
>DASZPI010000180.1:0-4056 GCA_035550355.1 Pirellulales bacterium | reverse complement strand
GGAAATCGGGATCGCTCGCCTCGACGGCCATGCGCAACGTTCCACGCTCGCCCAGCGATCGTTCCGCCGGGGGACCGCCGGTCGCGCCGTCCTCGGCAGCGGGCTCAACGATCGCAATCTCCGGCGGCAGGTCGCGAATGACCTCGATCTTGTGCTCGATCGGAGCGGGGTTGTCGCTGCCGTCGGGCGTGGTAAACAGCAGTTGATAGTTCGCGTGCTCAGGCCGATCGCTGGCTTTCTTCAGCTTGAGCGTGAACCGAACGACCGCCGTTCGTCCGTTCACGCGCATCGGCAAATCGCGTCGGCCATCACGATCGAAGTCGAGATGCGCCGCACGAATGTCGTGCGTTGCCTTGGCGTGCAGCGTAACCTCGGTCCCTTCGAGCGCCCGCAGATCGCCCTGCCGCTCAGTGACACGCGGCGGCAGTTCGGCGTACGCCGGATACTTGTATTCAACGCGCTCGACCATGATTGCCGGCACCGTGAGCACCGCTACACGGTAGCGCGGCGAAGTCGCATCGCCGGCGCGCAGATAGTACTCCAAGTCTTGCTGCAGGCCGGAGCCCGAATCGGGCAGCTCGGCGGCCCAGCGAAATCCTTGGTCCGGCGGGTTCATCGATACCGCACGGTCCACGATCTGACCGTCGTGGGTCGAATAATACAACGTGACCGATTCTTCCTGACGAAGGCCGTGAACCTCGGCGGTCACGCCGAGCCGCTGGTCGTAATAGCGCTCGGCGTCGCCGGGCTCGATGTTTTCAATTTGCACGCGCGTCGGCGCTTGAATTTCGGCCCACGGCGCCAGCACGCGCTCGACCGAGCGGATCGGATCTTTCGGGCTCAATACTTTGTACAGCGCGCCGATCGCGACCACCGCCAGAATCATGTAGCCCAGCATGATCAAGCGCGAACGATCGACGACGCTGTCGACCGGGACCGCCGACAGGTCCTGCGCAGCGCGCTGTTCGATGGCGTGGTACACGACCTCGGGCAACTCTTGCTGCCGACCGCGCAACATGAGCAGATTGATCAAGCTGTTTTTCAAGCCTGGTCGGCTGTGCTCGATCGTCGCGGCGGCGTACAGCGGATTAATGCGACGCAGAATCAACGGCAGCACGACCATGCCGCCGTACACGACGATCGCGAGGAATAATGTCAGCAGCGCGACGAACCGGCCTCGGAAACCAAGTCCGCCCGTTACCAGCCAGTGGTCGACCACTACCATGGCGGCAAGCCAAACGAGCGCGCCGGCCACGATCGCTAGCAAGGCGCCTATCAGATCGACCGACCAGACGCGCCGGCGGGTGCGGGCGAGTTGCTGCTCGATGAATCGATCGAAATCGGTCGCCGATCGACCTTGCGAACCGGCGCTAGCGCTCTTCATGAAACATCCCGCATCCTGAAACAGGGAATCTTTGAGCCTCCCTATTATAGACGTCGCTCGATGCCAAGGCGCTTCATCGATCGTCGCGGCAGCAGGCATTGATCTGGCACCGGCGGCCTGATCCCACTACCATTTGCCCCGCTTAAGCCGAGTTTACTGGCCAACATACGCCGATTAATGGCACGCGAATGTACCGGCTGCCGGTTCAATGGCGCGCGGGTCTTGCAGTGGGCATCATAACCGCCTGCGCGCTGGGCAATGCACGGCTTGGGTACCGTGCTCTCGTACGGCCGCGTCCCGATGCGCTCGACTGCCAGCACTGCAAACAACGCCTCTCTGCCGTCATGTCCCACCTGCCTGTCGCCGGACCGGTCGGCTACATGCTCTGTGGCAACGTCCCGGATCGCGACCCCTGCGCAAGCGACGACCGGTACCACTGGTTCCGCTACCTGATGGTTCCGCGACAATTGCAGCGCTCGACAGTGGGCGAATACCTGCTGGTTGATATCGCCACACCGGCCGACGAGCCCGATGCGGCAACGCTCGCCGATTGGCGGCTTGTTGCGGATGGGCGAAACGGACTGAAGCTGTACCGACGCGCGGAAACGAGGTGAGCGGTGCTGCAGCTTTGCTTTGCGTTGCTCATGCCCTGCTGGGCCGGATATGCGGTGGCGAACCGGCTGCTAACCATCGATACGCGACCGGGCGCACGATGGTTGCGCCTCGGCGTGGGAGCGATTCTTGGTCTCGGCGCGGCGTCGATCGGCTACTACCTGTGGATGGTCGCGATCGGACCGGCAGGTCGTTGGTATTGCGCCGTCGATCTCGGCGCCTGGGCGGCCCTGATCGTTGCGGCGCGCCGGCCGCGCGCCGTCGTTCACTCAGCGGCCTGCAGCCCGCGCGCCTCGCGTGCGCTGCAAGTCGCAGCCGCTGCGGTCGCGGTCTCGGCGATCGCCGCAATTGTGCTTGCCGGTCGCTCGGAGCCCGACGGGTTTTCCGATGCTTGGGAAATCTGGAATCTACGGGCACGGCAGATTTACAACCTGGGCGACGACTGGCGCGCTGCGTTTGCGTCCGCGACGCAGCATCCCGACTATCCGCTGCTGGTGCCGACGACGAACGCGCGCCTATGGACTTATGCCGGCTCCGAAATCGGCGCGTCGCCAAGGCTCGTCCAAGCCGTGTTCCTTGGGGCCATCGCCGCGATCTTGACCGGCGCGTTATCGCAGGTGCGCGATACCAGCGCTGCACTGCTGGCGGTTGTCCTGCTGCTGGGCAACGTTCGGCTGTTGATGCTTGTCGTCTGGCAATACGCCGATGTGGCGCTGGCCGGTTGCGTCACGGCGGCCATCGTGCTGCATGCACTTAGCCACGTCGACGGAAGCACCAACGCCGCCACCTTTTGCCTGGCCGGGGCGATGGCGGGGCTGGCCTGCTGGACCAAGAACGAAGGCTGGTTGGCGCTGGCGGCAATCGGTTTTGCTGAGCTGGCGCGCTTCGGGCACAGGAGACAAACCTGGCGACGCATCGCCGCGCTTGCCATGGGTGCAGCGCTGCCGGTGGCCGTGGCACTGGCCTTCAAACACTCCATTCCCGCCGGCAACGATTTGGCCGCCGGACAAAACGTGCACGACACTCTCGCCAAGCTGTTCGACCCTGCAAGGCTGACGACGATCCTTGGCGCGGCGTTTCAGCAAGGTTGGGTGGCGTTGAAGGCGATGGGCATCGCGGTGCTCGCCGGCGGCTTGTTGCTGGGGCGCCATTCGAATTCATCAACGCAACGCGGCGCGATCGTCGCGGCAACGACGATGTTGGGCGTGATCGCTGCCGGTTACTGCGGCGTCTACATGATCACGCCGCACGATTTGACATGGCATTTGCGCACGTCCATGGATCGTCTGATCCTGCACCTCTACCCGGCGGCCATCTGGATTTTCTGTTTGCTGGTGCGCTCGCCGCAAGAACTGCTCGCTCGCGACGAACCTCGGAGCGCCGCGAGCGCGCCACTGCGCAAGGCAGCGTAGCGCTAAGGCCAGAGTCCGTTGACCGCTGTGCCCTGCTGGTGCAGATCGACGGCGCGCCACAGGTACCAGCTCGCGACCGAGCGGAATGGTCGCCAGCGCTCGCCGCGATCGTGGATCTGGCGAATGCTGGGCAGCTCGGCCGTGCCGTACGTGAGCATAAAGCCCTTGCGCACGCCCAGGTCGCTTGCCGGCAGCACGTCGGGGCGCCCCAGCCGAAAGATCAGCAACATCTCCACGGTCCAGGGCCCAATGCCGCGCACCTGCACCAGGTGCTCAACGATTTCCGTGTCGCTCATTTTTCGCAAGGCGGCGAGCGACGGAACCGTGCCGTCGATCGCTTTGGCTGCGAGATCTTGAACCGCCAATGCCTTGGCGCGCGAAAGGCCCGCGCCGCGAAGCAGCTCCGTCGGAATCGACGCCAGCGTTTCGGCCGTCAGCCCACCGTGCTGTTGCATGACTTCGAGTACGCGTTCGTGAATCAGCTTGGCCACCCGCCCAGAAAGCTGCTGATACACGATCGAGCGCAGCAGGGCCTGGAACGGGCTCTGCATATGTTGCGGTCGCATCGTGAACGGACCCGCCTGGTCGATCACCTTGGCCAGGCGTCGATCGGCGGCGCGAAGTGCGGAGACTGCTTCGTCGGGATTG
>DASZPI010000179.1:0-4557 GCA_035550355.1 Pirellulales bacterium | reverse complement strand
AAATCGTCGATCGGCTCAACGATGCCACGCCCCATGAGATGGAACCAAATACGGTTGGCCTGCACGCGCGCGAACATCGGGTTCTCGCCGCCGGCAATCCAGCGCGCCACGGCATCGAGTCGATCGTCGCTGTCGCCTGGCCCCGTGCGCGCGCCGAGGAATTGTGCGGTCACCTCGTCGCCGGCCGGATGCTTGACCGCGCCGTCGCTGGTGGCCAGCACGATTTGTTCGCCGTCAAACTCGTGCAGGTCGTTGCGATCGCGGCGGCGATTCTCGATCACCTTGTAATCGACGCGGGCAAACAAATTCGCCCAGCGATAGTAATCGTCCTGCGTCCAGCGATCGAACGGATGGTTGTGGCACTTGGCGCATTGCAGCCGCACGCCGAGAAACACCTGCCCCACGCTTTCGGCCCGGGTGATCGGGTCGCGCATGGCGCGATAAAAGTTCGCCGCGGGATTGTGATACGTGCTGCCGCGCGCCGAGAGCAGGTCGCGCGCCATGGCATCGATCGGCCGATCGGCGCCGACGGCTTGTTGCAGCCAATGGTAAAACGTCTGCACCCCTTTGCGATCGAGCGTGCGTTCCTCGACGCGGAACAGGTCGGCCCATTTCAACGCCCAGAACTCAGCAAACTCGGGGCGCTCGAGCAACTCGTCGACCAGCCGGCTTCGCTTGCCCGGGCGATCGTCGGCGACGAACCGCCGCGCTTCGTCGGCCGTGGGCAAGATGCCCAGCAAATCGAGATAAGCCCGACGCACGAAGACGTCGTCGCTGCACAGGTCCGACGGGTTCATTCGCAGTTGCCGCAAACGGGCGAACACCTGCTCGTCGATGAAGTTGTTCGTCGGTGTCTCGCGCCATGTGAAATCGGCACGCTCGGGCATCAATGCCAGGCGGACGCTCGCTTGACGATCGAGGTAGCGCACGACGATCGTCGTTTCGCCGTCACGCTCGCGTGCCACGGCGCCGTCGTTAGCGACGGTGACGATCGGGTTGGATGGCGTGTAGACCGCCCAGCGCGTGACATCGCGGACGCTGCCGTCGGAGAAGGTCGCAGTGGTTCGCAACGACAGGCGATCGTGCGGAGCGAACAGCACCTGCTCGCGGGGCGTGACTTCGAGCTTGGTCAATCGCGGCAAGTCGGCCGGATCGGGCGGCATGCCCGCGGCAATCCAGCGCAGCAGCACGTCGTATTCTTCCGAGCCGATCGCAAAGCGCCGTCCACCGCCGTGCGGAACGGTTGCCACCGCCTTGGCCAACAACAAGCTGCCCGCCGGCTCGACGAGATTCACGCGCCGGCCGAACTGCTCGTGGCGCAGGATGTCGAGATCGCCTTTGGAGTCCTGCCCGCGCAGGCTGAGCTTGAAGCCGTTCTTGCCGTTCTGGTTGCCGTGGCAGGTGCCCTGATTGCAGCCGGCCTTCGACAAGACCGCCATCACGTCGTTGCGAAACGAAACGTCGGCGGCAGCCGCGAACGAGCCGGCCGACAATGCCAGCGCCGCGATGACTGCGAACGGAAATCGCCAATGGACAAAGGTTGCGGGCATGCCGTGGCGGGGTCGTCGGGTACGCGGGGTGGGCTGGTCGCGATTATAGCCGACCGGGCGACGAAAATCGACGCATTTAGCGACCACCGGGCGGCGGAGTCGGGAAATCCGCTTCGAGCGCCCAGCAGCGGAAGTCGCTTACTTGCGCTGCGGGCTAATCCCGCTTCCACTCGACATTTTCGCGCACGACCTGCGTCCCGGCGGCAATCGAAAAGTCCTTCGGCTCGTTGTAGATCAGCGTGTCGCGCACGCTGTGCGACTTGCCGGTGAACGTGAACGCACCGGCGGGATTATCGTGCACGCGACAGTTGCGATAGCTGGTCGTGCAGCGATTCACGTCGGCGACGCCGCCGGCGGTCGAGCCGTTCCAGGCGATCTCGGCGCCATCGACATCGACTTGCGTATCGTCGTGGGCGCTGATCCCCTCGTCGGCATTGGACAAAGCCCGAACGTTTTCCAGGCGAATGCCCACCCACCGGCCATGAATGTTGAAGCCATCGTTGGCGGCGTGCATGGCGGTCACGTTACGCACCGTGATGTACGAGCATGCGAACGCCACGCAACTTGTGCCCGGCTTGGGAGGCAGAATCACACGCGCGCTGCCGGGCGATTTGTGCTTCGGCCAGCGAAAATAGAACGAGCCATCGTCGGCGTAGCCCATTTGGCCGGGTTCGAGCTGGTCGGGCGCGAGATAGCAATAGCCACGCTTCTCGGCCGGCGCGGCGCGCTCGGCGATCGGATCGCGCGCGATGCTCAGCGGCACCTCGTCGATGAACATGCCCGCGAGTTGACCGGCGGCGATTGGCTTGCGGTCGAACAACGGGCCACGCGATGTCCAGACGTCGCCCTGCTTCGTCCAGTCCTGCTCGGTCACGTCGATCCCCAGGTCGATGACCATGCCTTGGCCGTCGAACACCGCTTGCTTCTCAGGCGTGCCGCCTGCTTTAAGCACCAGCGGCGTGCGTACGATGCGCGGCTCGGCCGTGAAACCGATCGCGCTCGCCGAGAAAAATACGACCAACGATGGTTGCAATGCTTTGATCATCGGACGATTGCGCACTGGGTTTGAAACTTTCGTAGATCATCGCCCGTGAGTTGGCCGTTGTGCAAGGCCGAGGCAACCAGCACCGCCTCGACGTCCATGGCGGCCAGAAACTCGAGGTCGACAATCGAACGGACGCCGCCGCCGGCGATGAGCCGCAGATGGCGCTCGAGGGCCAATGGCCGCAGTTCGGACACCGTGCTACAGATTCCGCGGTTTGTGCCGACGTGGCCCAAATCGAGCACAATCATTTGCTGGATACCAGCCTCGATCGCCCCTCGCGCCGCTTCGACGGGCGTGTAGTCTGCCCACGCCGCGCCGAGCAGTTTTCCGCAAAGCAGATCGAGGCTGAAAATGACGCGCTGGCGATCGATGATATTCAACAGCTCGCGCAGTGCGCCGAGACCTGCGATCGATTCGCTGCCGAGGACCACGCGATCCAGAAATTGGTGCGCGCTGCCGTGCTCTGCAAACTGCTCGGCGCGCCGCGGCGTGCCGACGCCCGCATCGATCCATAGTTGCAGGCCACAGGCGGCAATCTCCTGGTACGCGCTCCACGCCGGTTCGGCGCCGGCGATCGCGTCGAGGTCGGCGACATACGCGGTCTGGAAGCCGAAACGCTCGACAAAGGCCCCCGCGATGGCCGCAGGTTGCGCGCTGCCGGCGAGGTCGCTGTCGATCGGCCGATACTCGCGGCGCCGCCCCGCGACGGCGTGGACTACGTGGCCGCCGAGCAGATCGATGACGGGAACGATGCGCATGAGCAGCGAATCAAAAATCCGACGGCGTCGAGCGGTCGCCGTACAACGGCAGATAGCGATAGTACACTTCGAGCGTCATGATCGCCATGCAGGTCGTGTACAGTCGACCGCCACTGGCCGCCGCCTGGTGCTTGTCCTCGAACCACCAGCTTCCCGACTCGTGTCCCGAGCGCGACTGGGTATCGATCAGAAAATCGCGCATCTGCTGGTTCCACGCAATCCAATCGGCGCCGCCCCAATGGTGCAGCACTTGCGTGGCGTAGTAATTGAAGTAGACATCGTTCGGCGAGGGGCCGAGATTGCTGAGATAGCGGATGCCGCGCCCCAGCGAGACATTCGACCTGGGCCAGCCGGTGAGCATGCGGCACAGCAGTCCGACGGCGGTCGAGGTGGGCTCGGCGCCGCGCTGCAGGTAGCCGTAGGTTCCGCCGCTGTCTTCGCCCAGCGAGTCAAGAAACTTGACCGCCTGATCGATGGTGGTTGCCGGCACGCGCAGATAGTTCATCTGCCCGCTGCGCAGCGCCATCATTTGCCAGCCGGTCACGGTCATGTCGCCGGCCTGGCCGGGCGAGTACCGCCAGCCACCGCCCTTTTTATCTTGAGCATAGACGATGAACTCGATGGCCCCTTCGGCAGGCATGCGCAGCGAACCATCGCCGGTCATGGCCAAGGCTTCGCACAGCGCGATGGCCGTGAGCCCTTGGGCGTACATGGTGCCTTCCTGGAAGTCGGCCCCGTGCTCGGTGCGTTGCATGCGGCCGCGCAGGTAGTACAGCCCTCGTTCGACCGTGGCCTGGTAATCGCCTTCGCGATGGGTGTGTCCCGCGCCCAGGAACGGCAACAGCGCCAAGGCGGTGGCCGCGGTGGTCGAGGCAACGCTGCCCGGATGTGTGCACAGGCCGTTGCAACTGCCGCGCTGGTGATTGAAGTTCCAGCTTCCATCGCGTTGCTGATGGGCTTCGAGCCAGCGCAGGCCACGTGCGACGGCTTCTTCGCTGGCGCGGTTGCCGCCGTCGGCCGCGAGCAGCGATCCGCGCAGACTGCCTTGCCGCCCCGACAACGCGGCGGCGCTGGCGGCGTCGCTGCCGCCGACGCGCGTCGCCAGGTTCACCCCCGCCAACGGCGTGCGGATGTCGGTGACGCTGGTCGCGTCGGAGGCAGACACTTTTGCCTTCGATTCGAGCGCTTCGCGCGCATCGGTTGG
>DASZPI010000178.1:0-8867 GCA_035550355.1 Pirellulales bacterium | reverse complement strand
TCAATGTTGAGCGTCGTGCACCAGGTGATCAACACCACGCGCATGGCATTGTCGACCAACACCCAGCCAAAAGCCGCCGCCAACAGCAGCAGCGATCGAACAAGCCGATAGCGCGACCAAATCACGAAAAACGCCGTGGCGGCTACGCAGGCGAAGAGCGAATGCACTCCGCTGCACGCCTCGTCAACGAACAGATGGTTCCCGGGCAACTCCACCGTGTTACCGGTCATCAGATGCATGATGCCGAAAGTATCGAGCAACCGGCTGCTCCAAACCGCGGTCACCGATTGCAGCGAGGTTACCAGTGTCTCGCCTAGATCGAAGGGCAGGGGAACCATGAACCACAAAAACAGCCAGACCGGAAGCATTCGGGCGAGCACCCTGCCACCGCCGACGCCGTAAAGCATGCCGAGCGTCACGATCAACGCCGCGATCATGGCGAACCAGGGCGAAAAGATGGCGACCGCAAAGGCCAGCGTCCCGCCGCCGACGGCCATCAGCGCTGCGAAGACCAGCGCATTGCCCGGGACCAGTTGCCCCAAACCCGGCAGACGCTGCCAGGCAAGAAACGCAGCACCGATTGGAATAAAGATGAAATAGTCGTACAGCTCTTGCGACATCATCTCGCGCGCGTGCATCCACAGCAGCGGCGCCGAGGCCAACAGCACGGTGGCTGGCATCGCAATCGATAGCCACACCGCCAAAGGCGTTGCGTCGACAACGGCAGCGTTGCCGTCCGATGCCGCGGGGCCGTCATGCGGCAAATCGCCGACCGAAGCCGTCGCTGGACGAACGGGCTCGCCGACCGGCGGCGCACCGCGCACCGGCCGCGGTGTCACAGGCAGGCGAGATTCAGGGTTGATGGAAACCTGCGACAAGGACGGGCACCGCCAGGTTCGGTCACATTGAGACGCGGCCACCGACGAACGCCGAACCTCGGCGCGCACTCTGCGCGTCGACAGTTCCCTGCCTCAATGGCACACTTCCAGTTTAAGAGCATTCCGGCCGGCGGCAAGTAAGTTCCGCCGCCCCTGACCTAATCCATACAATCGCAAGAACCCGTCCCTCGATGAGTTAGGCTCCTACAGAACGACCGCCAAGCCCCAACTCAGGATCGTAAGGCCGCTCGTTGCAAGCCGAACCGCTCGACCGGCCAACCGCAGCGGCCGTCGACGGCCAGATCGGCCAGAGCTTTGCCCAATACTCCGGCAAATTTGAAACCGTGTCCTGAAAGCCCCGCCACGATCGCCACGTGCGGCCAACGTGGATGCCGATCGACAATAAAATTTCGATCAGGCGTCACGGTGTACATGCACACGCTCGATTGCGTGCATTCGCTCGACAATCGCGGCAGATACGCCGAGATGAACGCTTCGACCGGTTGCCGGTCGTCGTCGTGCACCCTGCGATCGACGGACGACGGATCGTCGACGTGCAGCCCGAGGGTGTGTTCGGCAACCTTTACCCCCTCCGGGCCGATCTGCGGAAACCCGTAGTAAATATGTCCAGCCGCCTCGTACAAGAAACAGGGGGTGCCGCGCTCACGGCGATAGTCGTCGCCCGTAGGCCGATACCAGAGCATCGGCTTTCGCAGCACTTCCAGCGGCAGCCGCAGGTCGGCAAGCGCGGCGCTGGACCAAGCCCCGGCGGCAATCATCAGTCGCTCGGCTCGATAAATCCCGCGATCGCTTTCGACTTCCACCCCGCCAGCGTGGGCCGTCCAGCGTCGCACCGGCTCTTCGAACCGTAGTGCCGCGCCTCGGCGTTTCGCCTCGTCCAGATGGGCTTGCACACAGGCCTCGACGCGCAAATATCCCGCACGACGCTCGAACACCGCAGTTTGATCGGGCAAAACCTTGAATCCTGGAAACCGGGACATTGCCTCGTCCGGCGTCAAGCGTTCGATCTCCAACCGATGTTCGGCGGCGCTCCGCGACACGCCGGCAATCACTTCTCCATCGGCCGCGCCGATCTGTAGCAGTCCGGTTTCTTGATACAGCGACGCCCCGCTGCGTGCCTCAAGTTCGGCCCACAGCTCGAAGGCCTGCTGCGCCATCGGAACATACACCGGATGCTCGAAGTACGCCTGGCGAATGATCCGCGTTTGACCATGCGAGCTGCCAAGGGCATGGCCGGGTCCAAACTGGTCGAGCCCGAGCACGCGCAGACCTCGGCCCGAAAGATGATAGACGGCGGCCGACCCGATGCCGCCGAGACCGAGGACGATAGCATCGTACATGGCGCTCAACGCTAAACGCTCGGGGCCAGCGAACGCGGATCGGCAGCGCGCGACAGCCGGGCAATCAACTGCTCGAGCACGATTCGCGCTCTCCAACGCTGCGAGCTTGCCCCTTTGAGCGCCAGATCGGCATCGATCAATTGCCGGTACAGGCCTGCGGCTCGCTTCCGGCCAAGCTGCTTCAGCTGGGCTTCGGCCTTGGTCAATACAAATGGCTTGAAACCCGAAGCTTCGAGCGCCGAGCGCAAATTCGGCCGGCGGCCATCGCCTTCGGCTTGCTGGATGATCCTCGCCGCGGCGGCGAAGCGGCGCAGCGTCGAGCCGATTTGTCCCAAGAGCGCGATCGGCTCGTCGCCGGCCAACAATAGTCGATCCAACTGCGCGATGGCGCTGGCGGCATCGCCGGCCAGCGCGGCGTCGAGCATTTCCCACGTCGTCTGCGTTCGCCAGCCGCCCACATGCCGCTGCACAATTTCTGAAGTGATCGGATGATTGACACCCGCGACAGCGGCGACCTTGGCCAGTTCCTGATCGAGCAGGCCGACTTCCAAGCCCACGATTTCCACCAAGGTCTCGGCCGCGGCGCGCTCGAGTTTCGCTGCATGGGCCTCGCGGGCTCGAGTGACCAGCCACTTGGCAATCGTGGCCTGATTCGGCACGCCGCAGTCCACTGCCAAGCCGTCGGCAGCGACCGCTTTGTACAGCTTGGTGTTGCTGGGAAAGGTTTTTACATCGAGCAGCAATACGCCGTGCGTCGAGGGCCGCTTCACGTAGTCTTCAAGTGCGGGGCGGTTCTTCGAGACGAAATCGTCCGCTTCCTCGATAATCACCAGCCGCCGACCGCCGCCGAACAGGGCGCTCGTCGAAAGTTCGTCGAATACATCGCGTAGCTCGGCATCGGCACTGAGCACCGTCCGCGAGAATTCGCCCCCTTTGTCGCCCAGCACCAAGGCCGAAAGCCTGGCGGTCACCAACTGATGAAAGAACGGCTCGTCGCCGAACACGACAACCACGCCGGGAATGGTTGCCGAACGGTCAGCGTCGAGGAATTCGATCGCCGTCGAGGTGCGCGTCATGCGCTCAGCGTAACAAATTGCTGCCAGCGCGGCGACACGCTGCGCTCCGGGTCGACGGTTACTTGTCGGTTGCGTCGCTGATTGGACGAACGTTGAGAATTCGTCCTTGGGGCCGCACACGTTCGATCGTCACCGGCTGTTCGCTTTCGACGATCGTGGTGTTGCCGGCTTCGTCGCGTACTTCAAGCCGCAGGTAAATCTTCTCGCCGACGCGGTGATCGGGGCGCCACACGTAACGGCCGCTGTTTTCCAGTCCCGCGGCAATCGTGACCCAGGGACCCGAGCGGACATTACTGTAGGCGAGCGTCACCGGCCGGGCGGCTAGGATGGAGTCGCTCGCTTCCCAGCGGATTGTCAATTCGCCGGTGGCGGCGTCCGAGGTTGTCTCGTCGGCGAGCAGGCGAGCGCTCGGCCCCGACAGATCGACACCCACCCACAGCTCGGGCAGTTCGCCGGCTTGCGGCTCGGGACTGCGCAGGCCGCTGCTGGTTTCGACCACGATGCGGAAACCGTACAAGCCTTCCTCATCGACGGTCGCCACGGCCGGACTGCGGAGGTCGTCGTCGGTCGAGAACAACCGCCAGTGCTTGCCGCCGTCGCGCGTGCCCCACAGCTCGATCTTGCCGATCCCGTCGGAGCCGATGGCCGAAATATCGTATTCGAGCTCGAAGTGCTCACGGTTGACCATGCGCGGTCGCACACCCGCCGGCAGCATATCGGCCGCCGACAGCGTCGATTCCGTTTCCGCGGGCGTTTCGACAGGCATGGCCACCGGGGCCGCGACCGGCGTCGGCTTGGCTGGAGGCGGCTCGACCGGCTGGCTCGTCGGCAGCGGTGCATCGACGGTTTGCGGCAGTGGCACCGGAGCGGACGCCGAGCCAATATCGGCCGGCTCGACATTCGTCGGTGCCGAAAGTGCAGGCTCCGCCGAGACCGTCAGCGGATCGGGACGGCTAAGACCGTCGGGCAGAACTTCGGCCTCGACGCGCGATGGTGTCGAGACCGAAGTTGGACTGGGCACGGTGACCGGAAATGCCGTCGGCATGGCCGGCGGAGTCGCGCCGTCGGGTCGCGAGGCCAGCGGCGCTCCGATCGGCTCCTCGCGTGATCCTTCGACAATCGGTTCGCCAGGCGGCAAACGCTCGACCAACGGGTCGGCCGCCGGCAGCGCCGCGGGGCCAACCTCGGCCTGCGTGTAGGTCTTATTCCCAGCCAGGTCGGCGATCTCGGCGCGCACCACCAACGGCGCGCTCGTCGACGAAGGCCACCACGTGGTCTCACCGCGGAACACGTCGCCCGAGTTGGTCGTCTTCATCGGATCGATCGCCACCGGCTGCCAGCCATCCTGGCTACCGATCGGCTGGTACGAAAGCTTCAGGCTGTCGCGTTGCAGATTCACGTCGGCGGCGTGCCATACGGCGCGTACTTCGCCCGCCTCGCCACGCGACGCTTCGAGCTCAAGCGCCGGAATGATGGTGTCGACGACGACTTTTAGTTCGGGTGTCGGCGGCGCTTCCGGGCGCAGCTTGCCTTGCGGATCGAGCGTTCGCACCAAGAACCAGTACTCGCCATCGCCTGCCGAGCGGTACGCGAAACGTCCCGCTTCGGGTCGAACCCGCTCGGCCAATCGCCACGAGACGCCGCGATCGGTCGAGACGTGCAACTGAACTTCGCGCGGCATGGTTGCCGGATTACCCGCGCGGTCGATCTTGAACGGGATCGAAAAGCTGGCCTGCCGAGTCGCGACCGGCGCGACAGGCGAGGCGCCCGCGGAAGTTTCGGCGCGCGCGCTCATCGTGGCCCAACTGGCAGCGCACACGATGACTGTTGTCGACCCGATGGTCGCCCACAGGCGCATGTCGTTCCCCCCGAACACAAACAGTGACTCTGCTCGTGTATCGTCGTGGGCGAACGTACGACTTGAACCAGAGATGCCGCCGAGAGCGCGCAGCGAAACTGCGACGACTAGACCACGATGCTAGCGTTCCCAAATCCAGAATTTGGGATTTTAGTTTTGCCGAGTCCGTTCGATCAGCTTCGCCAACAGCTCGCGCGCAGCGCCGCTGTCGATCGCTGCGGCCGCTCGACGAGCAGCCGCAGCCGGTGAGTCGGCTTTCTCAGCAACCCACAGCGCCGCCGCCGAGTTGGCGACCACAATGTCGCGCGCCGGACCAGCCTTGCCGGCAAGCACCTCGCGAATCATCACGGCGCTCGGTTCGGGACCTTCGACTTTGAGCGCATCGAGCGGCGATCGATCGAGATCGAAGTCGCTGGGCTCGAACGATCGTTCGTGCAGCTTTCCATCGCGCAGCTCGGTCGCCTGCGTGCGGCCCGCGATCGTCACTTCATCGAGTCCGTCTTCGCCACATACGACCAATGCCCGATGCGTGCCCAGCCGCAACAGCACCTCGGCCAACAGCGGACGCAATTCCGGCCGCCCGACGCCGAGCAGTTGATACCGTGCCCCGGCAGGATTGGTGAGCGGCCCCAGCAAATTAAAAATCGTGCGGATGCCAAGTTGTCGGCGCACCTCGGCCACGCGCTTCATCGAGCCATGCACCAAGGGGGCGAAGCAAAAGCACAGCCCCAGTTCTTCGAGGCACGCTTCGACCGTTGGCAGGTCGGCCGCGATATTCACGCCGAGGTGCTCGAGCACGTCGGCACTGCCGGTGCGGCTGGTCACGCGGCGATTGCCATGCTTGGCGACCGGCGCGCCGGCCGCCGCAGTGACGATTGCCGAGGCGGTGCTGATGTTGAACGTCGCCGAGGCGTCGCCCCCGGTGCCACAGGTATCGACCACGTCGGCGCGCGTGGTGCGGATCGGTGTCATGTGCCTTCGCAGCGCCAGCGCCGCCCCGGCGATCTCAGCGACCGTTTCGCCCTTGTGGTGCAGGGCGGTCAACAGCATTGCCACGTCGGCGTCGCTCCATTGGCCGCGCATAATTCCGTCGATTGCGGCAGCCATCTCCTCTTGCTGGAGATTCTCGCCGGCGCTCGCGCGGCCGATCAGAACGTGGACGTGATTGCTGGGCATGGTGTTGCGGTGGGCTTGAGTTTCGTAATCGTCATTTTTACTCGTCCCACGACGATCGGGACATCCTCTCTACCCAGTCGGTCGGGTGTTTCATACAATCCCGGTCATGGCGCGGAAAGTGATTCTCGACATCGACCCAGGGATCGATGGCGCAGTGGCGCTGTCGCTTGCGCTATTTGACCCGCGGCTGGAAGTGGTCGCCGTGACCGCCGTCGCCGGCTCGATTAGTGCCGAGCAAGCGACGCGCAATGTGCTCGGATTGATCGAGCAACTCGATCCGCCCCGCTGGCCGCGCATCGGAGCCGCCACTGAACCGGAAACGGCTCCCGCCGGCGGCGGGCTCAGCTCGTTATACGGGGCCGATGGCCTGGGAAACGCCGACTTTCAGGTGGCCGAGTTGCATCACCAGCACCCGGCTGAGAAGGTCATCACCGACGAGCTCCGCAAAGATGCCGAGAGCATCACGGTCGTCGCCTTGGGACCGATGACCAACATGGCGCAGGTTCTGCGCCGCGACCCGTCGCTGGCCACCCGCATTGGGCAGCTCGTGCTGCGTGCCGGCGCCATCACGGCGCCGGGCGACGTCACGCCTGCCGCTGAGTTCAATGTGTATTTCGATCCCCGCGCGGCCCGCGACGTGTTGCGCTCGCGAACCACGAAGATCTTGGTGCCGTTGGACATCACCCGGCAGGTCGAGTTCGGCTTCGATTTTCTCGAACGACTGCCGGCCGAGAGCACCCGAGCCGGCAAGCTGCTGCGCCGCATTTTGCCGACCGTCTTCCGCGCCTATCGCCAGGAGTGCGGGCTCGAAGCGATCCACCTGCACGGCGCCGTGGGGTTGACGGCAATCACCGCCCCGGAGCTATTCACGATTCAACACATGGCTGGCGACGTCGAAACCGTGGGCGAGCTCACTGCCGGGGCCACAATCTTCGATCGCCGGCATGTTGCCGATTGGCGCACCAACATGGATGTGGCGGTTGCACTCGACGCATCCAAGGTTCGCGAGTCGATCGCGCAACAGTTGGCAGAATCGGTCGGTTAGTCGGCCGATTGTTCGTTCGCCGCGTCGCTACTTTCGCCGCGTGGAAAGTATCGCTCGACCACTTCGCGGAATTCTTCAACGGTGTTAATGCGCGAAATGCGCGAGCGGAACTCGCGCGCCCCCGGAATGCCTTGCGCGTAGCAGCAGGCGTATTTGCGCATCAGGACCGTCCCCTTTTCCTCGCCGAACCGTTGCACCACAAGCGCGTAATGGTAGTCGAGCAATTCGCGCTGCTCGGCCAACGTGGGGCTGCGCGGCACCGGTTCGCCTGCCAGCGCCGCCTGTACCTGTCGAAACAGCCACGGCTTGCCCAGCGCGGCTCGGGCGATCATTACACCGTCGACGTTGTAGCGCTCGAAGGCGGCCACGGCCTTTTCCGGCGAATCGAGGTCGCCGTTGCCGATGAGCGGAATCCGCCGAAGATGCTCCTTGATCTTCGAAATCTCGTCCCAGTCGGCCGAGCCTTTGAAGAAATCGGCCGCGGTGCGACCGTGCACCGTTAAGGCCGCGCCGCCGGCACTCTCGACGACCTGCGCCACTTCGATGGCGTTGATGCAGTCGCGGCGGCAACCGAGGCGGATTTTTGCGGTCACTGGAGTTGGAGCGCATGCGGCGACCACGCGCTCAACGATCGCGCGAATGCGGTCGGGATAGCGCAGCAAATACGAACCGCTGTGGGCATGCTGCGTAACCTGCTTCACGGGGCAGCCGAAGTTGATGTCGACCACGCTCACACGATATTCATGTGCCAGCTTCGCGCCGACGGCCGCGAGCGTGGCGGGATCGTTGTCCCAAATTTGCACCGCCAGCGGGCGTGCTTCCTCTTTTACTCCCCACAAGCGATCAGGAAATTCGTCGGCGTGTTCTTCGAGATACAAGAACCCTTTGGCGTTCACCATTTCGGTGGCTTGCAGCCCGGCGCCGCCGAATTCGCGCACGATCTGGCGGAACGCGTAGTTTGTGAAGCCCGCCATCGGCGCTTGCAGCACCGGAGGATCGACCAGCACCGGCCCGATCTTCAGCGGGCGCGGCCGCACCGCGGGGCTGATCGTGCTCGCGGGGAACTCAACGACGCTCATGCGTAACCACCATCGCCGCCGCCAAACTGCCTGCGTTCGTATCGCTGGGCATGATCGCCAGCACGTATTGTCCAATCTCGGTATTGTAACGCGCCAGCGTGTCGAGAAAGGCCTCGCTTTGCGCAGCCTGCTCGCCGACCACTTCGACGGCCAATGCCAGTCCCGACGTGCCGTTGGCGTACGATGCGATCGCGCCGGTGCGCGCGGCATCGGTCAGCACCAAGGCGGTCGCTGCCTCTTCGAGCGCCGTTTGCTGCCGTGGAATGACCTCGGCGGCCCGACGAACGACCGTCACGGCCGCGGCCGGAGCAGTGCTCGGCACTTCGCTCGTCAATCGATAACCGCCGCCATGAGGTCGCGTGGCCGCGGTGGGCCAGGGACCATCGAGCGACTG